>JABWAY010000130.1 GCA_013360825.1 Candidatus Brocadiia bacterium
CCGCCTCCGCCGCCCCGTGCTTCCCGCTCGCCGCCAGCGCGTTCCCATACTCGATCCACGGACCATGTTCACCCGGCGCCAGTCGCGTCGCCGACCGCAGCACACGGATCGCCCCCGCCAGGTCCCCGCCCCGCCGGAGCCCCGCCGCCCGCTCGATCCGTTCCCTCCATCCCTGCCCCGCGCGCGCTGCCGGAACAGCACCGGCATGGCCCCGGATACCCTCAGGTGCTCCACGAGGAATCCGTGCCATTCAGACGACGGGATTCTCGACGGCCTGCAGGGAGGAGACCGGAATCGATGCCCGTGAGCACCGAGGAGACTCGACGCCGCCGCAGGACGGCGAAAGACGCGGGGATGGATGGCAGAGGAGCATCGCGGAGCGACCTACGTCTCCCTCCCCAGCTCCTCCTCGATCTCCTTCAGCCCCTTCGAAATCTCCCCGTCCAGCGCACCCTTCTCCTCGTGCGCCGCCTCCTCGTCGATCATCCGGTCGATGTCCTTGTCCGACAGGATCTTCTCCGCCTCCTCGTCCGACGACGACAGCGACTCGCTCGTCATCTCCACGAAGATCTGCATCCTGTCCTGAAGCGTCTCCGCCTGGAGAAGCGCCTTCTCGAAGTTGCGCTGCGTCTTCGCGAGGTCGGTCGACCCGTAAACTTCGCTGATCGACTTCGACACCTCCATCATCGCCTTCGCGAATTCCCCGTCCGACTCGGCCTGATTCTTGATCTGCAGCGCCGTCTCCAGGGACAGCAGCTGCCGCTCCCGCAGCTTCTTCGACAGCGCCGTCTTCTTCAGCGCGCTCTTGATGAAATTCACCTGCTGCGTGTCCCCGATGCGCTTCGCCTTCTTCGCCTTGTCGATGTACTCCTTCGAGTGCTTGTCGAGATCCTTCAGGTTGCGTTTGATCGAGTTGATGCCCTTGCGGACCTCGAGATCGCGCTCAATCCGCTTCTCTTCTCTGGACTTGAAGATGCCCATGGGGTGCTCCGGGGATAAGGAAGGAATGACGGGTAGCTTATCGGAAGGGGAGGGGAGGGGAGTGAGGATTCCGCCGCTGCGGTCCGGCCCCGGCGGGACTACCCGTCCACCATGCTCTCCCTCCACTCCGCATATTTCTTCACGTCCGCCGCGGTCGTCTGCGGGTGGATTTTCGCCGCCGCCCGATGGAAGTCGGCCATCGTCAGGGGGCGCACCTTGAGCTGGTACTTCCGTGCCTCATCCAGCCCGCGGTCGATGATCGCGGGAATCTCGCCGTTCACCTCCGCCACCATCCGCGTCGTGACCTCCTTGCACAGCCGCTCGATCTCACGCCCGCTGTACCCCTCCGTCGCCTTCGCGAGCTCCGCGACGTCCCCCTGGAGCTGGAACCCACGCTTCTGAAGATGGATCTGCAGGATCGCCGCGCGGGCGGGCGCGTCGGGAAGGGGGATCAGGATCTTTTTTTCGAAGCGTGAGAGCACGGCGGGGTCGAGGTCCCAGGGGCGGTTGGTGGCCGCGATCGTGAGGACGTAGATGTCCCGGCGTCCCTTGGCCTCCATGCCGTCGAGCTCCGACAGCAGGGTGGACAGGATCCGCCGCTCCGGCCCGGTGTCCTGGTCGTCGCGCTTTCCGGCGATCGACTCGAATTCGTCGAGGAAGACGACGGCGGGGGAGGTGTCCCGGGCCGTTCCGTAGAGCTCGCTGATGATCTTGGAGGACTCGCCGAAGTACTTCGACAGGATGCTCGAGACCTTCACGTTGAAGAAGACCGCCTCGACGTTGTCCGAATTGCGGATGGCATGGGACGTCGCCGCCGCGAGGAGGGTTTTTCCCGTCCCGGGCGGGCCGTAGAACAGGATGTTGGTCCACGCGCTGAGCTGCACCCCCGCGGGTTGCTTCGCCAGCGTGATTCCCAGGGCGTACTTGATCTCGGATTTCGTGGGTTCGAGCCCGCCGATGTCGTTCCAGTGGATCGAGGACGACTTGATCAGCGCGAGGACCGCTCCCTTGATTTCCCCGGCGGCCTTCGCGGATTTCCCCTCCGGAACGGGGATCGCGCCGCCGTTCCGCGGAGCCGCATCGCCGGGATCGTCCTCGCGCGGGGCCGCGGGAGACTCGTACTCCCCGCTCCGCAGTTTCTTCGCGATCTCGCGGTACTCCATCGCCTTCCGCCGCCTCCGCATCTCGGCGTCGCGCCCGATCGCCTGCTCGGCGTAGATCGCCATGAGGTTCGCCGCCTTGTCGTACTGCGCCGCCGCGCGATCAAATTCCCGCGCCTCGTACGACTCCTTCGCCTTCACCAGCGCCTGCTTGATCGGCGTGTACAGGTCCATGGCGGCTCCTAGGAGGCTCGGGCACGGCGGCCCAGCAGCCCGGCGGCGGCCGCGAGGAGGATCAGGGCGAACGGGAACAGGAGCGGGACCAGCGCGCTCATCGGCAGAGACAGGGCCCGCAGCGCGGGCCAGCACCGGATGAGTTCGGGGAGGTAGAGCGCCAGGACACCCGCGCCGCACCCCCCGGACAGGATCGCCATCTCACGCTTCCGCGTCCGGGCAAGCGTGATCGAGGCGAACAGCGCCGTGATGCCGACGCCGCAGGCTCCGACGAAGGTGTTGAGGAACCAGGCCGCCACCAGCCGCTCGGTGGGGCTCTCCAGCGCCCGGGCGCCGAAGACCGCGTACCCGAGGAGCAGGAAGGAGGGGACCGCCGCCCCCCAGGCGAGGAAACGGAACAGCCGGGCCCAGGCGGAGCGCAGGTCGGACTCCGGCGAGTACTTCGAGGCGGACCAGAGCGCCATCTGCCCCGTCCCGCTCGTCATCACCCGCATCGCCGGGTCATTCGGTTTCTTCTTCAGGGAGAGGTTTCTCCTTCAGCTTCTCTTCCGCGAGTCTCAGCCCCGTGTCGAAGGAGTCGATCTCGCCGTCGTCCATCTTCTGCCAGATGTCCATCAGCTCGGCGCCTTCCTTGCCCACCTCGTTGACGATGTCCTGCGAGCTGTCCTTCGTCGCCTCCGTGATCTCCCCGAGGCGCTCCATGTACATGTCGTACGAGATCTTGTCGTCCTCCAGGAGGCGCTGGACCTCGCCCTCCTCCGCCAGACTCAGGATCGACAGCACCCCCTTCTTCATGTCCTGCTTCCGCTGCACCGCCATCCGGATCGCGGCCAGCGTCACCGCCTCCTTCGACAGCCGGTTCAGCTCCCGCTCCGCGATCGCGATCTCGTTCTTCTTCTGCTCGAACTGCCGCGCCAGCTGCTTCCGCCGGATCGGACTCTTCAGCTTCGCCCCTTTCCGGAACAGATCCTCCTTCGCCGACTCCATCTGCTCCAGCCGCCGGATCGCCTGCTGCTCCCGGAGGTCCAGGCGCGCGGCCTCCCGCCGGACATCCTCCAGCTTCAGGTCCGACATCCGCTTCGGCCGCTTGAACAGGTCGAGGATCATCGCCCGGTTTCTCCGTGGTTGGTGCCCGCGCCGGCGCCCGGCCCGGCGCGGCGCGCTAGACGTCCGGCTCCGCTTCGCGTTCCTCGGTCTCGCGGTTCCTGCGCTCCTTCCGGCCGCCCGAACTCTCGCCGCGCTCGCGCAGCTCAGGCCCCGTCTCCGCCTGCTTCAGCCCCTCGTCGAACTCCATCTCCCCCTCGTCCATCGCCTCCCATGTCTTCAGGACCTCCATCCCCTCGCTTCCGATCTCCGTCGCGTCGTAGGCAGGGTCGTTCGCCACGCCGAGGAGAAGATCCAGCTTCTGGAGGTAGAACTCCTCGCCGATCTTGTCGTCCTCGAGAAGCGCCGAGAGCTGGTCCATGTGGGCTTCCGTCATGTTGTTCAGGATTCCCGTGACCGTCTTCGGGTTCCGCGTCCGCTCGATCAGCGCGCGGATCCGGGACATCGTCATGATCTCTTTCGACGTCCGGTTCAGCTCGCGGTCGAGCAGGCGGATCCGGCCCATGATGTCATTGAAGCGCCGGGCGTAGAGGCGGCGCCGGACGGAGGATTTCGTCTTGGAGCCCTGCTGGAAAATCCCCTCCTTCTCCCGGTCCAGCTTCTCCTGCTGGGCCACGAGCTGGTTTTCGCGGATTTCCAGCCGCTTTTCCTCGCGCCGCAGCTCCTCCGGCTTGAAATCGGTCAGCCGGCGGCGGCGCTTGAACAGCCAGTCGAACACTTCCCCCGCGCTGCTCACTCGAGCTCCTCCTCCTCATCCCCCCGTTCGGCCGCCTTCGGCTCCCGCGCGGGCTCCTCACGGCGCTTCTTCTCCCGCGGCCGGAACTCCGGCAGGTCGGCCTCGGCCTGCTCGATCTTCGCCTCGTCCGACTTCTGAAACTCCTCCAGGATCGCCCGCTCCTCCGCGTCGATCACCGGCTCCGTGTTCTTGTCGAGCGACATCCCCTCCGCCATCGCCACCGTGCGGTCCAGATCGTCGCGCTTCTCCTTCGCCTTGATCGCGACCTCCTCGAGCTGCTTCTGGCTGGGAAGCGGTTCCTCCGCGAGCGCGACCAGCGTTTCGAGGGAGGCCACGTGCTCCTTGTAGATCCGGATGCGCTTGTTGAAGACGCTCTCGATCCGGGCCTCGATTTCCTCGATTTTCCAGCGGATGTCCTTGATCCGGCGGGCGAGGGAGAGGCGGCGGTTCTGGTCCCCCTCCTTCCTGCCCTCGTCCATCAGCTCGGACTCCCGCGACTGGAGGATCTCGACGTCCTCCAGGGCCCGGTTCCGGCGGTCCTCGTCGCGGCGGCGCGCGTCGCGGAGCAGCTCCAGCGCCTCCTTCTCGGAGCGGGCGCCCTTGTAGATCGGGGCGACCTCGTCCGGCAGGGTGCCGAGGCCCATCATCTTCTTGATCTTGTCGAGGAGCATGGTGCGGGGTTCCAGACCTCCTGAAGACTGAGGTGCACGGCGGGACGGTCCTTTCACGCCGCGGGCATTGTATCGGCTTTCCCCGCCGGGGCGGGCCCGGGATCAGTAGACCCGGGTCAGGCGGTACAGGTCCTCCTCGGTCGAGAGGTGGAGAAACGGCTGCTGGGCGAGGTCGCGGAACGACGCCCGCACCACGTCCTGCGGGAGCCCGGTTTTCTCGCAGACGAAGCGGTCGGAGACGCGGTCCATCAGGAGTTCGAACGTGTGACGCTTCACGAAGGCATGAACCCGGTCGCGTTTTTCCGCGTAGGATTCCAGGTCGAACACGGACAGGGCGTCTCCCCAGCGGCCGTCGTCGCGGGAGGAGATCCGCCAGGCGTCGCCCTGGCGCTCGACGAGGCAGGCGACCCAGTTGGGACCGTTGGCGAGGGCCTCGCGGGCCTCGGCGGACCAGCCGGTGGTCGAGAACCAGCAGAGGTAGTGGAAGATCCCCGGGTCGGTGACGATGCGCCGCTGGGCGGTCACGACGGCCGCGTAGCTGAGCGGCGACTGGGACCATCCGGGAGCTGCGAGTTCGTCGAGGGGCGAGAGCGAGATCCCGGCCAGCACGACCCGTTTCTGCTTCGAGCCCAGGAAATCGCGCGTCAGGACATCGCAGATCGCGGCGCGGTTCGTCGGCATCGACGCGAGGACCGCGTTCAGGTTCGACTTCGCCCGGTCCCGGACCGCCGCCTTCGCGGCCTCCGCGCCGAGGTCGACCACGTACTCCCCGGTCGTGCGCTCCACGACGTCGTACCAGCGCCCGTCCAGCGGGTTGAAAATCCCCGCCAGCTGGCGGAAATTCCTCCGCACACGGGACAGGAACGACTCCTCCATCTCCCGCGCCGCCTGGCGGGAAACCGCACCCGGCGGGAGCTGGGTCGGCGGCAGGTCGCCGGCCTTCGGGGGTTCCGCCAGCTGCGCGACCGGGATCTCCTCATGCTCCGAACAGAACAGGATCTTTTCGCTCCAGCACGAAGCGCAGATCGGGCGGTGGCAGGTCGCGCACGCCGCGTCGTCCCGGAACACCCCGACACGGGACAGGTAGGTCCGCCCGCAGGCGCTGCACGTCCCGCTCGCGCCGGCGCTCACGACGGGTCCCCGAAGACGGGAAAGAGGTCGTAGACCGCATGATCGGTCCAGGCGTTGAGGTCGACCACCGCCCTGGGGCGCGCCGGCCGCGCCGCCTCCCACGAAATCAGGTACCGGCCGTTCTGGTCGATCGCCACCACGTAGTCCGATCCCCCCTCCGCGAGCACGATCGAGTGCTCTCCCGCTTCAAAATGCGTCTCCAGCGTCTGCCCGATCACCCGGGCCGTCACGCCGTGATCCCGGCACGTGAACAGCATGTGCGGGACCCCGCCGATCGACGTCAGCCGCACGCTCCCGATCGGCGCGTTCCTCCGGATCACCGCGATCGCCTGCCCCGGCGCCTGCCGCTCCCAGATCACCAGCGCCCCCTCGTTCCCGCTCCCGCACCCCGCGACGACCAGGCGTTCACCCACCGCGATCGCCGTCACCCCGCTCGGCGTCTGCGGAGTCAGCGCCACCGGGGCGCCCCCGCGCTCGACATCCAGCGCGTAGACCGTCCGCCCGCTCGCGAAATACAGCACCCCGTCGCGCGACATCGAGGCGGCGCGGACCGTCGCCGCAAGCGCGGTCAGCTCCGGGTGGAGCACGGTCCCCGTCGCCCCGGGCTTCCCCAGGTCCCACCCGATCAGCCCGATCTCGCTGTGCGTCCCGAACATCCGCCCCTTCCAGACCGCCGTCGCGTTGACTCCCCCCTTCGGCTTCCGGTCCTGCGGGAGCGGAAACGCCGCGACCGTTCTGGTCGACTCCGGCTCGATAGCCGAGACCTGCCGTTTCCCGCCCGCGAAGATGTGCGGCTTCCCGTCCAGCGCGTGGATCCGCGCCGATCGCAGGTTGAATCCCGCCTCGACCAGCCGGCAGCTCCCCCGCAGATCGGAGGGGCGGAACAGCAGCACCCGGCTCCCCGCCGTGACGACGACCGATTCCAGCTTTTCCGGCCGGGCCGGCTCGCTCGCCGCGTTCTCCGGCGCCTCGCCCAGCGCCGCGTACGCCCGCAGCACGACCCCGACCAGGTCGTCCCCCCACTGCTGCATCCGCGCCCGGAGCTCCTCCGTCGACAGGTCCGACAGGTCGTTCTCCATCATCTTCGCGTACAGCATCGACTTCACCCGCTCGTCCCGGATCTCCCGGAACACCTGCTGCGCGTCGTCGCTCTTCATGAACGCCGCCAGCCGCTTCAGCTTCTCCTCCCGGCGCTGCTGGTCGAGGAGAAGCGCCTCGTGCTGCTCGAGCTTGTCGCGCTCGGACCTGCGGGCCTCGCGGTGCCGGTCGAACGACTCGCTCTGGAACTCCAGCTCCATCAGCTTCCGGAAGGCGAGCCCCTTGCCGAACAGCGGCCCCTCGAGCGCGCGGCGGAGGCCGCCCTCCAGGTCGGTCCCCCCGGTCCCGCCCTGGAGGTCGGCGGCGTCGCGGGAGGCGATGTGCTCGGACAGGGCGCGCTGGACGTCGAGCGCGAGGTAACGGCGCAGGTCGTCGGCGGCGGTGAGGGCCGTGGCGGAGATGAAATTCCGGCAGAAATCCTCGACCCGGTCCGGTTCGAGGGACTCGAGCTGCAGCGTCAGCCGCACGCCGGCGGTGATGCCGAAGCCGTCGCGCGACTTGAGCCCGCTGACGTGGAAGGAGACGGGCATCTCCTGGGTCTTGATGAGCACCGCCTCGAACCGTCCGCCGAGCTGCTCCCCGCCGCGGGCGACCCGGCGCGACGTCCCCTCCACCACGGCCGCCACCGTGTTGGCCGGGACGGACCAGGAACGCTTCAACAGCCCCAGCACCTCGCTCGAAGCGACGCGACGGGCGAGCATCTCGCGGTTATCGAGCCAGTCGAGGATATCGGCGGCCATCGGGGTCCCGATCGGGGCGGCTTGGGAGTCTGGTGTCATCGGTGAGTATACGGGGGCGGGAAAAAGGGTTCAACGGCAGGAGTCCGGCACTCCCTCTGGTGGACAGCGCGGCCGGCCTTTCCGACAATCCGGGAATGCAGGACAAGGAAGCGGACCGGTTGGCGTTCATGGGGCAGCTTGCGGCCGGTCTCGCCCACGAGATCCGGACGCCGCTCTCCACGCTCCAGGCCAACCTGCAGATGCTCCAGGAGGATTTCGAGGGGACGGCGGACGAGCGCGAGCGGCGTGCGCTGTCGCGGGTGAAGCTGCTGCTGAAGGAGACGGCGCGCCTCGAGGAGATTCTCAACGACTTCCTCCGGTTCGCGGCGGGGCACAAGCTGGACCTGCGGCCGACGGACCTGAACCGGCTGCTCGAGGAGATCCTGGAGTTCCTGGGGCCGGAGGCGGCGCGGCGCAAGGTGCGGGTCCTGACGTCGCTGGGGGAACTGCCGCGCGTCGCGGTGGACGGAAATCTGCTGAAGCAGGCCCTCCTGAACCTGGTCATGAACGCGCTTCAGGCGATGCCCGGGGGCGGGGAGCTGATGGTGCGGACGCAGGAGTGGCGCGGGTATGCGCAGGTCGACGTGACGGACACGGGGGAGGGGATGACGCCGGAGGTGATGGCGCGCTGTTTCGACGTGTACTACTCGACGAAAAAGTCCGGGACGGGGCTCGGGCTGCCGACGGCCCGGAGGATCATCCATGAGCACGACGGGACGCTCGGGTTGACGAGCGAGCCGGGAAAAGGGAGCTGTTTCACGATCCGCCTGCCCCTGCCGAAGCCGGCGGAGCGCGGCGGGGAGACGATCCCGCTGTGACGAGGAAGGCAACGCGATGACGCAGACGGCGCGGGACGAACACGGGGATGTGACCCTGCTGGTCGTGGACGACGACGCGCAGCACGCGGAGACGATCTCCGAGTCGCTCCGACGTTCGGGGTACAGGACGCTGGTGGCGGGAAGCGGGAAGGCGGCGCTGGAGGCGCTGGAGGGGGACCACGTGGACATCGTGCTCACCGACCTGGTGATGCGGGACGTGGACGGCATGGAGGTCCTGACCACGGCGAGGCGGCTGCATCCGGACATCGAGGTCGTGGTGATGACGGGGTATGCGAGCGTGGAAGGCGCCGTGGAGGCGATGAAGAAGGGGGCGAGCACGTACCTGAAGAAGCCGCTCAACATCCAGGAGCTGCGTGCGGTGGTCGAAAAGGTGGTGGAGAAGCAGAACCTGTCCCGCTCGAATCTCTACCTTCACCAGGAGCTGGACCGCAAGTACGGGTTCAGCGGGATTCTCGGCAACTCCGAGCCGATGCAGAAGGTCTTCACGACGCTGCAGTCGGTCGCCCCGACGAGCGCGACGGTGCTGATCGTCGGGGAGAGCGGCACGGGAAAGGAGCTGGTGGCGAAGGCGATCCACCGGAATTCGCCGCGCCGGAACCACCATTTCATCCCCATCAACTGCACGGCGATGCCGGAGGGGCTGATCGAGAGCGAGCTGTTCGGGCACGAGAAGGGGTCGTTCACCGGGGCGCTCGGCGCTCGCAAGGGGCGGTTCGAATTCGCGAACCACGGCACGCTGCTGCTGGACGAGATCGGCGACATGCCGCTCTCGACGCAGGCGAAGCTCCTGCGCGTCCTGGAGGAGCGGTGCGTCTACCGGGTGGGCTCGAACGTCCCGATCCCAGTGGACGTGCGGCTGCTCGCGTCGACCAACCGGCACCTGGAGGAACTGACCCGGGAGGGAAAATTCCGGGAGGACCTCTACTATCGCCTCCGCGTCGTCACCATCAACCTCCCGCCCCTGCGCACCCGGCAGAGCGACATCGCCATCCTCATCGATCACTTCATCCGCGAATTCGCCCAGCAGCACGGTCGGAGGATCGAGGGGATCACTCCCGCGGCGCGCGCGCTGCTGCTCGGCTGGCGGTGGCCGGGAAACGTCCGCGAGCTCCGGAACTCGATCGAGGCGATGGTCGTCCTCGCGCGCGACCCGATCCTCGACGTCAAGGACGTGCCGGAGGAGATCCAGCAGCGCCGCGACGGGGGGGGCGCCCCGGCGGGAGGGGGCGTGCCGTCGATGGTCGGGATGAAACTGGAGCAGGCGGAGGTCGAACTGATCCGGGCGACGCTGGCGATGGTGAAGGGGAATCGCGAGGAGGCGGCGCGGATCCTCGGGATCGGCGAACGGACGCTCTACCGGAAGCTGAAGGAGTACGGACTTGGGGAGATCGGGAAGGACGGGGGGGGCGCGCCGTGACGGCCGGAGCGGCCCGCTTCGTCGTGCAGGAACACCACACGGAGCCGCTTCATTGGGACCTGATGATCGAGCGCGACGGCGCGCTGGCGACCTGGGCGCTCGAATCGGAACCCCCGGCGGGCGCCTTCGAGATGGCGGCACGGAGGCTGCCGGATCACCGGCTGGCGTATCTCGAGAAAGAGGGGGAGGTGAGCGGCGGGAGGGGGTGGACGCGGCTCTGGGACGGCGGCGTCTGCGAGGCCGCATGGCAGGAGCAGCGGGTGGACCTGGAGCTTCGCGGGAGGCGCCTGAGCGGACGCTTCATCCTGGAACCGACGGGACGGGCGGAGGAGGGGACCTGGACTTTCCGACGGATCTGAAGCCTCCAAACTTTCCCCAATCATTTCCTGCGGCGACAGCGTATATTTTCCGGTGAACGAAAGGGCCGGCTGCGGCGTCAAAGGTGGACGCCGGAGTGCAGGGGTGGTTCCGGCGGCCGTGGCGGGACCGGGTGGGATAACTCAAGGCTTTCAGAGACGCAGGGGGTTCTGGAATGAAACTGCACGAATGCGTGGAGTGCGGCGCGAAGTTCGACGTGTCGCAGTTTGCGGCAGGAAAGCAGCTGAAGTGTGCGCGCTGCAAGGCGGTCTTCACCGTTCCCGGCGACGACGAGCCGGCTCCGACGGAGGAGATTCCGCAGGATTTTTTCCCCGAGGACGCGGGCGAGACGACGAACGTCTTCCGGAAGAAGGACGTGCAGCAGGCGGTCCAGCCGCGCCCGGGGGCCCGGCCGGCGGCGACGGCTCCCTCGAGCTC
>JABWAY010000499.1 GCA_013360825.1 Candidatus Brocadiia bacterium
CCCCGACCCCTCGCGCGCCTCTCCCTCGGCGATCGCCCGGTCCGCCGCGGCCCGGTCGGCCCGCGCGGGCAGGACCAGCAGGGCCGCCAGGGCGGTGACGGGGAGAACCCGGTACGGTCGCATCCGGGAATGGTACACGCCCCGGCGCCCCGCGCAGCCCCCCGCGGACTTCCTCATTTTTTTTCTCCCCCGCCCCTCCGCGTGGGAACATGCCGCCATGATCCGCACCCCGCGCGTCCTGGGCATCATCCTCGCCGGAGGGAAGGGCGAACGCCTGCACCCGCTGACCGCCGAGCGCTCAAAACCGTCCGTTCCGTTCGGCGGACGTTTCCGGATCGTCGACTTCGTCCTCTCCAACTTCGTCAACTCCGGGATCCTCGGGATCCACCTGCTCGTCCAGTACAAGTCCCAGTCCCTGATCGACCACCTCAACGCCGCCTGGCGCCTCGCCCCGCTCGTCCGCGATCACTTCATCAGCGTCGTCCCCCCGCAGATGAGGCTCGGGGAGTCGTGGTTCAAGGGAACGGCGGACGCGGTGGTGCAGAACCTGAACCTGATTCACGACTACAACCCGGACCTGGTGGCGATCTTCGGCGCCGACCACATCTACCGGATCGACATCCGGCAGATGATCGAGTTCCACCTCGAGCGGAAGGCGGACGTGACGGTCTGCGCGCGGCCGGTCCCGGCGGACCGCGCGAGCGGGTTCGGGATCATCGAGGTGGACGGGGAGGGGCGGTTCGTGGGGTTCCAGGAGAAGCCGCGGAAGCCGAAGACGATGCCGGGGGAGCCCGGGATGGCGTTCAGCTCGATGGGGAACTACATTTTCGACGCGAAGCTGCTGATCGAGACGCTGACGGCGGACTCGCAGCGTGAGTCGGCGCACGACTTCGGCAAGACGATCCTCCCGGCGCTCTATCCGACGCGGCGGGTGTTCGCGTACGACTTCCGGAAGAACGCGATCCCGGGGCAGCGGCCGACGGAGGAGGTCGCGTACTGGCGGGACGTGGGGGACCTGTTTTCGTACTGGGAAGCGAACATGGACCTGCTGGGGGAGGCGCCGCCGCTCGACCTCAACAACGCGGACTGGCCGATCCAGGGGCGCGGGCTTACGAGCGGCCCGGCGCGGATCGTGAGCGGGGAGATCGTCGACTCGATGCTCGGGGGCGGGGTGGTGGTGAAAGGCGCGCGAATCCGGCGCTCGGTGATTTCCCGCGAGGTCTCGATCGCCGAGGGGGCGGAGCTGGACGAGTGCGTGATCTGCGACCACGTGAAGGTCGGCGCGGGGGCGAAACTCCGGCGGGTGATCGTGGACCGCTGGAACGACATCGCCCCCGGGGAGAGGATCGGCGTGGAGGGGGCCCCGGTGAATCCCGCGCACACCGTGGATCCCTCCGGGATCATCGTGGTCGGCCGCGGGAAAACCCGGGCGCTCCAGTAGGCGGCGGCGCGGGAGGGGACCGGTGAGGCAGCGCGACGCGGTGGACCCGGCGGACCTTCCGGCGCTCCTTCTCCCGTGGTTCGCCCGGAACGCGCGGGTCCTGCCCTGGCGCACGCGGCGGAGCGCGTGGCGGAGCTGGGTCTCGGAGCTGATGCTGCAGCAGACGACGGTGGCCGCGGTGGTCCCGAGGTTCGAGGGGTTCCTCGAGCGGTTTCCGTCCCCCGCGGCGATGGCGGCCGCGACGGAGCAGGACGTCGTCGACGCCTGGGCGGGACTCGGGTACTACTCCCGCGCCAGGAATCTCCACCGGGCCGCGACCCTCGCCGTCGCCCGGCACGGCGGAACCGTCCCCCGCGACCCCGACGCCCTCCGCGCCCTCCCCGGGATCGGCGCCTACACGGCCGGGGCGATCCTCTCGATCGCGCACGGCGTCCGCGCCGCCTGCGTGGACGG
>JABWAY010000500.1 GCA_013360825.1 Candidatus Brocadiia bacterium
CGCTGCATGCCCCAGGTGCACGGCGCCTCCCGCGACGCCCTCGCCTGGGCGATCGAGGGCGCGCGCCTCGGCGCGGGCGAAATTCTCCTCACCTCCATCGATCGCGACGGGACGAACGAAGGGTACGATCTGGAGCTGACGAAGGCCGTCGCCTCCGCCGTCTCCGTCCCGGTCATCGCCTCCGGCGGCGCCGGGAACGCGGAGCACATCCGCCGGGTGCTGACGGAGACGGGGGCCGCGGCGGCGCTGGCGGCAGGGATGTTCCACAGGGGGGAGACCACGGTCGGTGCCGTCAAGCGCGAGCTGGCGGCGGCCGGAGTGGCCGTGCGGGAGGCGAGATGACGTCCAGGAAGCTGATTCCCGTGGTGGTGCAGGACGTGCGGACGAACTGCGTCCTGATGCTCGGGTATGCCGACGCCGCGGCCCTGCGCGCCACGAAGAAGACGGGGCTTCTTCACTTCTGGAGCCGATCGCGGAATGCGCTGTGGAAGAAGGGAGAGACCTCGGGGAACACCCTGCGCGTGGTCGAACTGCGGCGCGACTGCGACCGGGATGCGATCCTGGCGCGCGTGGAGCCCGCCGGCCCGACCTGTCACACCGGCGGGTATTCCTGCTTCTCGAAATCCCCGATCCCCGCGCGGGATGTCCTTCGGGAGCTGATGGGCGTTTTTCGTGAACGCAAGCGCAACCCTTCGCCGGACTCGTACGTCAACCGGCTGCTCGCCGACCCCGAGAAGGCGCTGAAGAAGGTGGGGGAGGAGGCCGTGGAATTCGTGCTCGCGGCGAAGGGTGGGCCGCGCGGCCGGGCGGTCTCGGAGGCGGCGGACCTCGTCTTTCACCTCCTGCTGGCGATGTTCCGCCGCGGGATCGCGCTCGAGGACCTGGAAGCCGAACTCGGGCGACGCCGGGGTGTCGGCGGACTGGAAGAAAAGCGGAGGAGGAAGCCATGAACGCACGCGGGTCTGCCGCCCTCGCGCTCCTCGCGGTCTTCGCCGCGGCCTGCGGGGAGAAGAAGCCCCCGGTCGCCCCTCCCGCGGCCCCGCCGGCGCGCACCGAGGCCGCGCTGCGCGCCTTCCAGGAGGCGGAGAAGGCGATCCGGACAGGGAAGACGTCGCAGGCGGCCCAGTTCTACCGTGAGGCCGTCGATGCGGACCCCGCGTTCTTCCTCGCCTGGGCGCGCTGGCACGAGCTGTCGCGCGCCACCGGGAACGGGGACGCTGCCCGGACGGAATTCCAGCGCCGCCTTTCCGCCGCGCCGGAGGACCCGCTCTGGCTCACGCTCAACGCCATCGCAGACCCGGCGGGGCGCGAGGAGCGGATCCGGAAGGCGATCGCTCTCGCGCCCGGCTTCGCCTGGGCACACTACGCCCTCGCGGAGACGCTGGTCGAGGCGAAGCGTGCCGACGAGGCGCTCCGCGCCGCTGAGCGCGCGCTTCAGATCGACCCGGGGAACGGCCTGTTTCACCTTCAGCGCGCGTCGGCCCTGCTCTGGGCCGACCGTCCCCGGGACGCGCGCGAGGAGACGCGGCGGGCGAAGGAACTCCTCCCCGAAGACGAACGCCCGTTCGTCATCGAGGCGCAGGCGCTTCTGGATGAGAACAACCTCGACGGCGCGATCGGCCAGCTGGAGGAGGCCGTCCGCCTCGCTCCGGCCGCGGCCTCCCCGCGGGCCGTCCTGTGCGACCTCCGGGTCAAGCGGGGGACGGCGCACCTGGCGGAGTTTCAGCGGCATTTCAGCGAGCGGCACTTCGGCGCCGCCCAGCGCGCCGCGGAGGAGGGGGCGGGACTGCTCGAGGCGGCGGTCCGCGAGAATCCGGAGCACCCCGGCGCGAAGAAGTATCTTCCGATGGCGGAGGGGGCGGCCGCGGCGGCGGCGCTCGGACGTGCAG
>JABWAY010000131.1 GCA_013360825.1 Candidatus Brocadiia bacterium
CCCGCGGGGGAAGCCGCGAAGGCGCCGGAAGCGCCCCGCGGCGCCGACCTGGGGGCTGAGCGCGCGGCGGCGGACATGATGCTGGCCGGCGATTTCGACGCCGCCATGCGGGAGTACGAACGCCTGATCGCCGCGCACGCCGCGGACCCGATCGCGGACTACTACTGGCAGCGGTTCATGGAGGCCGCCGACGACGCCAACGACGACGTCACGGAGGAGATCGTGCGCGCCACGGACCGGCTGCTCGCCACCCCGCTTCACCCGGTGGCCGAGGCGCACGCACGGCAGTACCGCCTGCTGGTCGCGCGGGGGAAATCGAAGTTCGCGGACGCGGAACGCGAGGCGGCGGCCCTGGGGTTCGTCAGGGACTGGCTGCTCTGCGGCCCGTTCGAAAACGCGTCCGAAAACGGTCTGAAGGCCGTCTACGGGCCGGAAAAGTCGCTCAACCTCGCGGAAATCCACGAGGGACTCCACGGCAGGAACGCCTGGTTCCAGAGCGCCGCACGCGCGACGTTCGGCACCGTCGACCTGCAGGATCTCTTCCGCCAGAATTCCGACGTCTGCGCCTACGCGCTGGCCTTCGTGAACAGCGAGACGACGCGACCGGTGGCGATCCGGCTGGGGAGCGACGGGGCGGCGAAGGTCTGGGTGAACGGGCAGCTGGCGCTGACCGCCGACGCCTACCGGCCGCCGGGGTTCGACCAGGATGCCGCGGCGGCGACGCTGGAGAAGGGCTGGAACGCGGTTCTCGTGAAGCTCTGCCAGAAGGGCGGGAACGAGGACACGGGAGGGCTGATCGACACGACCTGGGAGTTCTCGCTTCGCCTCACCGAGCCGTCCGGGAAGGTGCTGGACGGGTGGGCCGTGGCGGGGACGCTGGCGGAGGCGCGGGGGCTCGCGCTTTCGGAGCGGTCGGGAGCCGCCGAGGTTCCGGTGGATCGCGGCGCGGAGGGGTGGCTCCTGGAGCGGGTGAAGGCGGACCCGGAGGATGCGGTGTCGCGCGCGAGGCTGGCGTACCTGAAACTGAAACGCCACGCGCTGGACGAGAACGACCGCGGGGCGAGGGACCTGCTGGGGGTGGCGACGCGGCTGGCGCCGGGGGAGGCGACGTTCTGGCTGTGGCTGGCGGAAGCGGAGGATGCGAAGAACCGGAAGCTTGCGGCGCTGGCGAGGGCGCGCGAGCTGGCGAAGGACTCGGCCCTGCTGGAGTGGACGGAGGGGCTGGAGCACGCGGGGCACATCGACGACCGCGCCATGGGGCATTTCCGGCGCGCCCTGGAACTCCGGCCGCGGATGGTGCTGGCGCGGACCGAGATTGCGGGGATTTACGCGCGCCGGGGCGGGCCGTGGATGATCGAGGCCAGGAAGATCTACGAGGAGATCATCCGGGAGTACCCGGACCACGGGATCGCCAAGGCGACGCTGGCGCGGATGATGGACGCGACGCCGGGAAAGCAGACGCAGTTCTTCGAGGACAGGATCGCCTCCTGGGGGCTCGACCAGGGGGTCCGGTCCGCCCTGATCTCGATCTACCGGAGGACCGGGGAGTTCGACAGGGCGGTCGCGCTCTGTGACGCGCGCCTGGCCCAGCAGCCGTTCGACATCGAGGCGCACCTGACGGCGGGGGAGATTTTCGAGTCGCGCGGGATGTGGGACGAGGCGCTGCAACGCTACGCGCGGGCGCTGGAGACCGCGCCGGAAAATCTGGCGGCAATCCTGGCGAGCGCGAACGCGTGCGTCGGCGCGGGGCGGTCCGAGGAAGCGGCGGCATGGCTGAGCCGGGCGCTGTCGGTCCGGACGAACCTCGCGGATGTGGAAAAGCGGCTGCGGTCTCTTCGCCCGAAGGAAAAGGAGTTCTGGCGCGGGTACGAGGCGGACCTGGCCCCCTGGATCGAGAAGGCGAAGAACGCGAAGCGGGAGGGGGTTGAGGCGGCGACGTACGTTTACAAGGGCGACGTCGTGCTCGTGAACGAGAACGGGACCGCGAACTACTACACGCAGCAGGTCATCAAGCTCCACGACGAGACGGCCGCGCGCGAGTTCCAGAGGATCTCCGCCCTCGGCGGGAATTTCGACACCTTCACGGGAGGGCGGGCGGAGTTCAAGACGGCGCGCCGCATCCTGGCGGACGGAACGGAAGTCGAGGGGCAGCGGCGCGAGGGTTCGTGGTTCGCCGGATTCCCCAACGCCCGCGCCGGCGACATCCTGGTGATCGAGTTCCAGATGCAGGAGACGGGGGAGCCCCGCTACAAGGGGTACTTCGGCCTCATGCTGCCGCTCCAGCCGGAGTTCCACCCGGTCACCGCCACGCGGATCACGCTGGTCCACCCGGCCTCGAAGCCGATCTTCCATGAAGCCGTGCGCTGCGACGTCAAGCCCGCGGTCTCGACGCACGACGGGCGCGTCGTGACGGTCTGGGAGGCCACCGGCCTTCCGCAGGTGACCGAGGAGCCGAACATGCCGGCCGCCTTCGAGGTCCTCCCGTACCTGCATTTCTCCACGTTCCGGACCTGGGAGGACGTCGGGGTCTGGTTCAGCGGGCTGGTCCGCGACCGCTTTGAAGCATCCGCGGAAATCCGGGACGCGGTGAAGGAGGCGGTGAAGGGGGCGACGACGAAGCAGGAGAAGATCGAAGCGCTGTACCAGCTGATGGTGGCGCGGACGCGGTACGAGGCGCTGTCGCTCGAGAATCACGCCTACCTGCCGTTCAAGGCGAGCGAGACGTTCGAGAGGAAGTACGGGGACTGCAAGGACACGGCGACGCTGTTCGTGACGATGATGCGGGAGGCGGGGGAGGAGGCGAACCTGGTCCTGGTCCGCACGAACGACCAGGGGGTGATCCACACGGACCTGCCCTCGATGAAGGTCTTCAATCACTGCATCGCCTGGGTCCCGGATGCCGGCGGCGGGCGGGGGATGTTCATCGACGGAACGGCGCGGTACTACGCGGCGAAGGATCTTCCCTCGATGGACCAGGGGGCGGTCGTCTTCATCGTGCGGTCGGACGCGAACGCGGCGGCCCAGGTCACCGAGTGGCTCCCCGCGGAGATGAACGCCCGGGACAGCAGCATCCTGGTGCGTGTGAAGCGCGACGGGAGCGCCACGATCGTCCAGAAGTCGATCATCACGGGGATGGACGCCGGGATGATCCGGCAGCGGTTCCAGGAAGGAGCGGACCGGAAGAAGGAGTTCGAGAAGTGGTACTCACGGGTTTTCGAGGGGATCCAGGTGGACTCGATCACGTTCAGCGACCTGGGGGACTACAACAAGCCGGTCGAGATGACGGCGGAGTACACGGTGCCGCGGTTTGCGCGGAAGGACGGCCGCAACCTGGTGATCCGTCCGTCCCTTTTCCCCGCGCAGCTGCTGGAGGAGTACGGGGCGAGCGCGGAGCGGATGCACGATCTGCTGCTGGAGTTCCCGCGGACGCGGCGGGACCGGATCGTGTTCGAGCTTCCCGAGGGGTGGAAGGCCGGTCCGATTCCGCAGGGGGTCGAGAAGGACAATCCGCTCGGGGCGTTCACCTGGAAGGCGAAGGCATCGCCCGGGAAGGTCGAGGTGGAGTCGGAGATGACGATCAAGGGGGCGCGGGTGCCGAAGGGGGACTACCGGGCATTCCGCGACTTCGCCTCCGAGGTGGACCGGGTGCAGGACGAGGAGATTGTGATCGAGCCGAAGTAAGCGCGGACGAAACCCCGAGATTCGAGGCTGACGCATGAGCAAGCACGCAGTGGTGCCGCTGGTCCTGGTCCTGGGTCTGCTCGCGCGGGCGGACGAATCGATTTTCTGGCTGAGCGCGGACGAGGCGGAGAAAGCCACGGCGCGCCTGACGAGCATCCCCGAGGGACAGCGGGACGCGGCGGCGTGGACGAAGCTCGGGTGGTCGCAACTGCTTTACGCGAACGATGCGGACACGGCTCTCGAGAGTTTCCGCCGCGCGACGCAGGCGGACCCACAATCCGGGGACGCGTGGGAGGGACTGCACGCCGCGGCGACGGCGCGGCTTTCCGGCGAGGTCGGCGCCGAGGCCGTGGAGGCGCAGATCCGTGCGGAACCGGACTCCGTCCGCACCGAGGCTCTGCTGCGCGCGGGGAGGGTGCAGGACAACCTGTTTTCCGTGCGGCCGATCCCGGGAAGGATCGCGTTTGCCGAGGAGATCCTGGCGGCGACGAAGAACCCGTTCACGCAGCTCGCGCTTCGGCAGTGGCTGACGGATCTGTACCAGACGCAGCTTCAGACGGAGAAGTCCTGGGCGGCGTGGAAGGCGCAGGGGCAGGTGGCCTCGTGGCGGGCGTGCGGGTTCTTCGGCGCGACGGGAGCGGCCTGTTTCGACGACGTGCTTCCGCCGGAGCGCGAGTTCAAGCCGACGGCGGAGTATCCCGTCCTGCGCGAGGCGGCCCGGTGGGCGGCGGTCGAGTTCCGTCCCGGGGACATCGATGCGTCGGTCGCGACGCGGGGCTTCCTGAACCGGGGAACGACGTTCTACATGCGCGCGGTGCTCGACTCTCCCGCGGAGCGCGGGGCTTTCGCGCGGCTCTCGACGACGATGTCGGCGCGGGTCTGGCTGAACGGTGTCGAGGTCGGGGTCCACGACCTGATGCGCACGGACATCGCGCAGGAGAGCTGGTTCGGCGTCACGCTGTCCCGGGGGCCGAACGTCCTCCTCATCAAGTTCACCGCCCCGGGATTCTTCTACGGGTTCGACGTCACGATGCACCACGCCGACGGTCGCGCGATGACCGACCTGGCGAATCCCTCTCCGGAGACGGGCCCCGAGGTGAAACGCAACGGGCGCGAGGCGCGCGGCGGATCGGTCGACGATGCGCGGGCGATCCTCACGCGGAAAGCGGAGTCGCTCGAGTCGATGACCCTCCGCGAGGCGCTGCTCGGCGTGCAGCTCCTCCAGGCCGCGGGGCTCCACGAACAGGCCCGGACCCGGATGCAGGCCGTCTACGACCGCGCGCCGGGCTCGGCCTATGTCCAGTTCTTCCAGGCGGCCCTGATCGCCGGGGACCGGCTGATCCCGCCGGCGCGGCGCACCAACATCGCGCGGACGCACTACGAACGCGCCATCGCCCTCGACCCGCGGTTCGCCCCGGCGCTCCTCAACCTCGCCCAGGCCCGGGCCGGCGAGGATGCCGACCGCGCCGTGGAGGACCTGCAGCGGCTGCTGGAGGTGAACCCCTCGTGCGCCGACGCCTGGTCCGCCCTCGCCGCGATCTACCAGCAGCGCGGCTGGGCCGCCGAACGGCGCCTCGCCCTCGAAAAGGCCGCGGCCTCCGAACCCGGCGACCCCGCCCGCCTCGCCGCACTCGTCCGCCTCCACGCCGAAAACCTCAACTATCCGGCGGCGTTCGACGGCATCGCGCGGATCAAGTCGGAACAGGGGTACGAAGCCTACTGGGAAGAGATCGCCCTCCTGGGCGCGGCGGGCCGGGACGAAGACCAGGCCGCCGCACTCGAGTCCTACCGCAGACACTTCCCGGGCAACAGCAGCGTCCCGGTGCAGCTCGCGGGCGTCCGCGAGCGCCAGGGAAAGACCGCCGAGGCGGAGACGCTTCTCAAGGACGCGGCCGCCCGCTGGCCCCGCGACCCGGAGCCGCTGCAGCGGCTCCTCGCCTTCTATATCGGGCAGGGAAAGACCGAGGCCGCCCGGGCCGTCATGGACCGGATTCTCGCGGAACCCGCGCGCCTCGGCGCTTATGACGAGACGACCCGGCGTTACCTGGATCACCTCATGGGCGTGGAGGACGACTGGCAGGCTCCCTGGACCGTGGACGCGCCCGCGCTCGTGAAGGCCGTCGAGAGCAGGCCGGTCGGAGCCGGGCAGACCCACTCCGTGGTCCTCCTGGACCAGCGCCTCGTCCGGTTCATCGGGCGGGATCTCAAGTGGCGCGAGGAAGAGACGCACCGCATCGTGAAGATCCTGTCCAAGTCCGGCGGGGAGAGATACGGCCAGCTGTTCCTCGGCGGCGGCGACTGGGCGCATTTCCGCCTGCGGGATCTCCATGTCTACACCCCCGACGGCCGCGTGCTGGAAATGGACGCGGTTCAGGAGGAAGGCCGGTGGCGGATGCCGGAACTCGACGCCGGGTCGATCCTCGAGTATCGCGTCACCCGCGGCGGAGGCCCGATCGGTGAGGGCCAGCTGGTGTTCCAGGCCGAGCAGTCCCCGACCTTCCGGCTCCCGAACGAACCCGTTCTCTGGAACCGGACGGTCGTCATCGTCCCCGAGGGGGCCCGACTCGAGGCCGACCTGAGAAACACCTCCGCCCCCGAAATCACGAAGTCCGGCACCTCCACCGTCTACACCTGGGAAAGCCGCGACCTTGCCGAGTGGGATCCCGAGATGTTCATGCCCCCGGCGAACGAGGTCCTCCCGAACGTCCGCTTCATCGGCGGTTCCCCCTCCTTCGCCCAGCTGGTCGAAAACCTCCGCTCCCGCGCCATCGGCGTCCCGATCGCCGCGGATGTCCGCGCAAAGGCGGCGGAGCTGACGGCCGGACTGCAGGGCGACGAGGAGAAGGCCCGGGCGATTTACACGTTCGTGGTCACGAAGATCAAGCCGGGAGGGAACGCGCTGCCCAGCCATGTGCTCGCGGACAGCGAGGGCCGGACCGACGAACTCTTCCGCGCCCTCTGCACCGCGGCCGGGCTTCCGCTCCATCCTGCGTTCGCCCGCCCGCCGCAGGGCGCCGTCCCGGACCACGATCCGAAGCTTCAGGTTCCGCCCTATGTGAACGCGATCTACCTCCTCCGCCTCGGTTCGGGAGACGTCTGGCTCTGGCCCTCACGCTGGAATGCCTGGGGATCCCTTCCGAACCAGCTGTACGGCGGCGAGGCGATCGTCGTGGAAGGCCGGACCGTCTCCTTCCGGGCGCTGCCGGAGAAGACCCCCGAGGACAAGGCGATCCAGACGCATCTCCAGGTGGACCTGACCGCGGAGGCCGTGGCGGACATTTCCGGCGAGTTCCGATTCACGGAAGGTCGGGCCGCCGCGGTGCGCCAGCAGCTGGAGCAGATGCTGGGGCAGGACCGCTTCCGGAAGATCGTGGAAGGCATGACCAACCAGATCTTCCCCGGGATCACGGTCCAGAAGTCCGGCGTGACGGAGTTTGCGATCGACGCACCGGTTGCGGGCGTGACGTTTGCGGGGACCAGCACGCGGTTCGCGCAGCGGAAATCCGGGACTGACCGGATCACATTCCGGCCGATCGCGCCCCCGCTCAAGCTGTCCGAAAGCCTGTTCCGGACGGCGGACCGGAAATTCCCGATGCGCACGTCGTTCGCGGACGGAATGACGACGCTGACGGAAATCCGCGTGAGCCTTCCCGAGTTCACGTCGATCCAGATTCCGGAGGGGCTGCTGCTGGCGAACGAGGCGGCGAGTTACAGCCTGTCCTACCGGCTCGAGGGGCGGACGCTCACGGTCACGCGGCGCGTGGTCGGCGTCGAGACCGACCTCGCGCCGGAACGGGCGCGGGCGTTCGCGGAGATGTGCAAGCTGATCGACGATGCGGAGAAGCGGTCGGTGTCGCTCGTGGTGAAGGAAACCGGGGAGGAGAAGTAGGGCGCGGAGGAACGCCCTCTGTCCGGCCCGGTCCCCCGGGGGCGGGCCCGTCGGCCGCGAAGGAGTTCAGGCAGCATTCCAGGTCGCTCTCCTGTCCCGGACGGGTTTCGCTGGTTCCGGTCGGGGGATTCCGCATAATCACGCCGGGGACGTGACGTGAGTTCCCGGCGCCGCCGGACGGCCCGAAACCCGGAGGTCATCCTGAGCATCACGGGTGCTGCACCGATCCAGAACGGATCCAGGCCCTCGAGGCTTCGGGCGTTCACGGTGTCGCTGGCAAAGAACCTCGGGTGGACCGCCGCCACCGGCGGCGCGAGCGCGGCGGCCTGGCAGGCGAGCCCCGCCCTCGGCGGAATGGTGATGTTCGCGGGTGCCTTCGCGCAGATGTGCTGGAGCTACCGTCGCGAGTGGCGACTCCTCTGGCTCACCGCGATCCTCCCCGCGCTCGCTGCCGGCGGAGCCTGGGGACTGCAGCTTTCGGTCAGCCGCGCCGCCCCCCACCCTGCCGTCCTCCTCGGCGCCGCCTTCGCCGGCCTCGTCGTCGGCGCCCTTCGCGGCCGCGCGCATGACGTGTTCGTGAGGGAAGGCCGGGTGTATGCGAAGCGCACCCGGCTGTTTCTCGCGCTCTGGGCGGTCTGCTACGGGGTGACGCAGGTCTGCGCCGTCGCGCGCGCGGAGGGCCTGACCGCCGCGGGGCTGGCCGGAGGGGCGTTCACGAGCGCGATGCTCGCCGGAGTGGCGCTGATCCTGATCCGGAAGTCCCGGGGACGCGGCCTGCCGGTGGCGACCGCCGCGACCGTCGCGCTCACGGCGGTCGTCTGGACGGCCTCGGCGGGCGGACCCGCGCGCGCGGACGGCATCGGGGACTGGGCGATCGGCGCCTTCGACATCGGCCCCGAATTCTCCGACAGCTCGGTCCCCGGAACGACCCGGCGGGACTTCACCGCCTCCGACGGCGCCCGGGTCTCCGTCGACGTCCGCCTCGTTCTCGTCGCTTCCCTGGATGTCACCCTGCGCTCGCTGGTGAACGAAGCGTACGGAGTCCCGCAGCTCGACCCCGCCACCGGCCGCCGGGTGCGGGTCCGCCCGCTCGACCGCGACCCGCCGCTCGACCTGGACGGCAGGCCGGTGAGCGGGGAGAAGAGCACCTTCGTCCAGGGGGTGTGGCGGGACGGGACGCGGGTCTGGACGGGGTACGGCGTCACGAAGGGGTGGCCCGGCGACCAGTCGATGAACCGCTACCTTGTCGCCGTCGAGGTCTTCGCCGCGGACGACGCGCGCGCGGGCTTCCTCGCACGGCAGGCGTTGGGGACGACGCTCGACCGGATCCGGGCGGGTCCGTACGCCGGACTTGCCGCGGATTCCGTCGGCGACTGGTTCGACGCCGCGGGACGCGGACCCACCGAGGAGGAGTCCGCATTCCTCGTCGCGGGGATCCTGATCGCCCTCCTGGCGACCGGTGCCAACGTCACGCAGGCCACGGCGAATGCGGTCGCGGCCGCCGTCGACGCGGCGGTCCGGGATCGTCAGGCCGATGTGGAAATCGATCCGTCCCTCCTCGCGCGCCTGCGCGACCTCGAGGACTCGGGAGTCCCGGAGTCCCTCCGGGGCCGCGTGGAACGTCTCGCCGCCCGCGGCCGCACCGGCCGCGTCGATCTCCGCGAACTCGACGCGCTGGAACGCGAGCGCGAGCGGCTTCTCGCCGAAGAGCGCGCCCGCATCGACCGGGATCACGCCGCCTTCGCCCGCGAGGGGAACCGCTTCGCGGAGCGCACGGCGGAGGAGCGGGCACGCGAGGCGGGGGCCCGCGCGCTGGAGGGGGAGGTCGCGCGCTGGAGGGACGCGATCTCGGGGATGAGGGGTGTGACCGCCGGCGATCTGGACGAGTTGGACCGCATCCTGGACGAGGCGGGCGCACGCCGGGGGGTCTCGCGGGAGGACGTGACCCGCATGCGGGATCTGGCCCGTCGCATCTTCGGGGCGGACCGGGACCGGAACGAGCGCGACCGGGCGGACTGGGAACGGATGGCGTCACGCGCGGGCAGCCTGGAGACCGGGGCGAGGCTGCTCTCCACCGTCGGGCGCGTGGCGGGCAACGTCGCGGAGTGCGCGCTCCTTCCCCCGACGCGGGGATTCCTCACGGGAATGGTGTTCGGCGGCGCGGAAGGATACGACCCGGATCTGAACGGGCGGGACCTCGCGAAGTCGATCGGCTGGAATGCGGTCCTCGGCGGAGGATTCGTCGTGCTCGGAAACCGGGTCCAGGACGTCGCGCCCGGGAGCATCGCCTGGGGGGTGGCGACCGGACCGTTCCTCGGCGCGGCAGAATACATCGCCAGAACCGGGAGCCTCGACCGGGACGGACTGACGGGCGCGGCGCTCCGGGGCGCCGCAGGAGGAGCGCTCTCCGGCGCCCTGGGAAAGCCCGCGGCACAGCAGGCTCTCCAGAACTCGCTGGGCGCGGCGCGCACCTGGTTCTCCGGAGCCCCGCCGCGCGGACTCCCCAGGATCCGGCTCAATCCCGGCGATGCCCTCGAGGTCCGGCCGCCTCCCGCTCCCGCAGTCGACCCGGGACTTCCACGCGAGGTCGTTCCCGCGGGCCGCAGGGGAGCCGCATGGTCCCCGGCCGAGCCGGGGCATACCCCCCTCGCTCCCCCGAAAGCCGAAGTCGAGCCCCTCGTGCAGGAAACCTACGACCTGGGCGAAGTCGACCCTTCGCGCGGTGCCCCGCGAATCCAGCCCGGCGAGTACACCCGGCCCGGGGATGTGGCCAGACCGCACGCGGGCGGCGCCGCCCATGGAGACATCGATTCCGACGGGGCCGTCTCCGTGGAAGCGCAGAACCGCTGGAAGCGCCAGGTCACCGAGTCGGGAAAGCCGCTCGACCGATGGCGCGGTGCGGAGCAGATCCCCCTGGGAGGGGATCATGCGCTGCTGGAACAGGACCTCCGCACCGGGAAGGTCGAGATCATCCTGAAGTCGAATCTGAGCGACGCGCAGAAGGCGGCGGCGCGCGCACGGGTGCAACCGGTCATCGAGCAGATGGAGCGGGACTTCGAGCGCGGGCTCGTCCCGAAACCGAATCGTGTCGAGTGACGCCGGCGTCCGTTCCTGCGAGATCGCCCTCGCGGCGCTGCGGGCCGCCGCGGACCGCCTGGGACTGGCTCCGAGTCCCGCCTCTCCGCTCGGCGCGGTCGAGGGCGCGGGACACCTGCCGGACGGATTCCGGCCCGAAGAGTGGAAGGACGCGCTGGCGGCGCTCGCGCG
>JABWAY010000132.1 GCA_013360825.1 Candidatus Brocadiia bacterium
CCGCGTCCAGCTCCCCGCCCGCCGAAGCGCTCACCGTCGCGGCGCCTTCGCCGTCCCCGGCCCCGGGAACCAGTCGTGACCGGCCCTGTCGAACCGTTCGGCCTGCTCCGCCGTCAGGAGCGCCCGCACCGACGCCACCGTCTGCTCCCGGATCCGCTCGATCTCAGGCCCGACCCCCTCCGGGTGCTGCTGCGCCGCCAGGACGTACCCCTGCTGGTGATACCCCGCCCGCAGCGCCTCCTCCACCTGGCGCAGCTGGTCCCCCTCGATCTTCAGCCCGACGCACAACCGGTCGATCTCCTTCCGGTTATCCTTCATGCGGCCCTCGCTGAAGCGCGCCGCGGACTTCTCCGCGTTCTCCAGCTTCTTCTTCTGGAGGACTGCCTCCACCGCGTTCTCCCAGGCCTTCGGGTCCGGATCCCCGCCGGCGGGGGCGGGGGTCGTCCGGAGCGCATTCAGCTCGGCGCGGAGCTGATCCAGTTCCCTGCGCAGGGCCTCGCGCTCCGACACCGAGGCAGGGACCGCCGCGGGCGACGCCGCCGCGGGTTTCTCCAGGCCTGCGACCCTGGCCTCCAGCGCCGCCAGCGGACCCGATACCCGCGCCAGCTGCACGACCGCCGCCGCGGCGATCGCCGCCGCCAGCACCGGTATTCCGATCGTCACCGCCCCAGAGACCGCCATCCCGCCTCCCGATTCGCCGACCCTCAGCGGTTCTCCCGCTGGTCCAGCTCCCGCAGCCACTTCCGCGGTTCCCCGTACTCCGGATCCAGCGCGATCGCGCCTTCGAAGAACCGCCGCGCTTCGGCCTTCTGCCCCGTCATCATCTGGAATTTTCCCATCGCATTCATCGCGCGCGGGTTGGACGGGAGGGCGATGATGGCGCGCGAAAGGAGATCCCTGGCCTGGTCGAACTCCCTGGACTCCGCGGAGGCGGACCCCCACAGAAGCAGGAACTCGCCGTCCTCCTTCTTGATTTCGGCTGCCCGGCGATAGTGGGGGAGGGACTCTGCGGCCTTCCCGGAGGAGTGGAGCGCGACCGCGAGATTGTACTGCACGTCCAGATAGCCCGGGTCCATCTCCAGGGAGCGATAGTAGGCCGCGATGGCCTCCTCCGTCTTCCCGGATGACGCCAGGTAAAGCCCGTGTGCGTGATGGGCGACCGCGCGAGGCTGGATCGCGAGGGATTTCTCGATGGCGACCAGCGCGTCGGCCAGCATCCTCCGTTTCCAGAACTCGTTGGCGAGCACTTCGAGGTGAAGCGCGGAGGTCCTCTCGCCCTCGAATGAGTCCAGGAGAACCGCGAGCTCCGGCTCCGTGACGGCACGGCGGAAGACCCGGCGGAGGTTCCCCTCGCCGTCGAACACGAAGGTGCTCGGGAGGATCGCTCCTCCTCCCTCGCCGAAGAAGCTCTTGAGGATGCGCTCGTTCGCGACCACCTGGGGATAGCCGAGACCGAATCCGGCGATCGCGGCGCGGACTGCGGCGGGATCGTCGTTCTCGACGCTGACCCCTGTGAACTGGGTCGAGTCCGCGAACCTGGCCGCGAGCGCCGCCAGCGCGGGGAGTTCGACCTTGCAGGGAGCGCAGGTCACCCCCCAGAAGTTCACGACCGCCGGCCTCCCCCGGACCGCCAGGGGCCGGGCGCTGCCCTCGACAGCCTCGCCGGTCAGATCCCAGGAGAACGCGGGATCGACTCGCGGGCGGCTTTCGGCCGGCCACGCCCGGATCGCCTCCGTCGTGAAGGCCGGCGTTCCCTCGGTGAGATGAACCAGGAGTTTCACGGGAAGATCGGTCCATTCCTGGATCGCTCCCGACGGCCAGGTCACGCGGACCTTTTCGATCCGGTCCGCATCCCCGAGCCCGAAATGCTGGTCCCGGGAGACCTGGGCCATGTACCCGTCCGTCGCGGTCACCCGGCTCTGCTGCGTGACCCCCTTCGCCGTGACCTGGACGAGGGCGTGCAGCGCGTCGCCATGCGTCTTCGTGGCCCTGAGCCGCAGCCTGGCGAAGCTCCGCGGCGGACCGGTGTTCTCAACCAGGCGCAGCCCCTGGAGACTCTGGAGTGCCAGGTCGAGGTCCCCATCGCCGTCGATATCCACCGGGACGGCGACGCGGCCGTCATCGTCGAAATCCAGCCCCACCACGTATGACGATCGGAAGAATCGGGGGTACTCCCCGTCCGGATTGAGGAAGTAGTCGTCCCGTTCGTACCCGCTCCAGGAGCCGCGGAACGAACGGACCTCCGCCGAGTCGCTTCCTTTGCGTTTCTCCCGCTTCGTCTGGGCCTGCGCGTCGGCGACAACCTGCCGCCAGTAGAACGTTCAATAATCGGGGGCGGAAGCGTCCGCGTTGCTCGTGAACCCGTTGGCGACGAAGATGTCCTTGTCGGTGTCGTTGTCGAAATCCGCAAACAGGCATCCCCAGGCCCAGTCCGCCTGGTTCACCTGCCACGGGACGCCGCACTCATCCCAGCGGCGCGAGGACGCATTCCAGCGGTAGAGCTGGTTTCCCTGCGCGAGCACCTTCGCGACCTGCCTGAGTTCCGGCGTCACCCCCGCGGCCAGCGGGACGATGCGGTTCCCGGCGTGGCTGTACATGTTCGAGATGTAGATCCACCACTGCCCCGTGTTGTCGAAGTCCGCGATGGTCACACCCATCGTGTAGTTCGACCCGTCCTCCAGCCCGAGCCCCCCGGTTCTGGAGAATCGACCGTTTCCGTCATTCACCCAGACCGCATTCGGCCCGTAGTCGTTGCACTCGTAGATGTCCAGGTCCCCGTCGAAATCCAGGTCCCAGATCTTCGCGCAGAACGTGTACTGCGTTCCCGTAATTCCCCGCGCGTCCGACTCCTCGGTGAACTTCAGGCCGCCGTGGTTCATGAACAGCCAGTTGTCGTTCCCGTCAAAGGAGGCCAGTGTGTTGAATTCCTCCTGGAGCGACCGGCCGTTGCTGTAGACGCAGTAGAAGAGATCCAGGTATCCGTTGCCGTCGATGTCCTCCGGGACGATCCCCTGGATGCCGATCTGGCGCATCCCCCGGGGATTCGAGAAAAAGAGCGCGCGGGGTTCCAGCACCCACCGGCCGTCGACCTTCCTGTAGAGCGGGAGGTAGCCGCCCGTGTCCGTGTACTCCAGGACGACCGCCCCGACGATCTCCTCCTGCCCGTCGTTGTCGAGGTCGACGCACAGCCACGAGGCCGGACTCCCCTCGTTCTGCACCGGCGGTCCTTCCTCCGGGATAAAGCCTCCGTGGCCGTCGTTCACGAAGAGCCGCGACCAACCCGACACGCGGGTGGCCAGGAGATCCCAGAATCCGTCCCGATTGACATCGACGACGGCGATGCCGCCGAACATCGTGTTGTTCCGGTTGTCGATCAGCGCCTGGGTGACCCGTGCGGACTCCCGGGATTCCGGGACGTGGAAGCCTGTGGCCTGCGTGATGTCCCGCCAGGGGCGGAATCGTCCCTGGATGCGCGTTCCTTCGAGCCACTCCAGGCGCCGGAGTTTCCAGGTGTCCCCGGTGGCGACGGCCTCGATCCCCACGGACGCCACCAGGTCCCGACGGGTGCCGTCCGGCATCGGGCCTGCGAGCTGGAAGTGAACTTTGGCGACCGCGCGGCTGCCGTCCGGCTCGACCAGGAACTCGTAGGTTCTCCAGGTGGTGCGTTCCACGAAGGAGACGCCCTGGAGGTGGGATTCGACTGCGGCGAAAAACGCGTCGACCTGCATGTCCGGGTACGGACCGGGAGGATAATCCCGGATCAGCATCGTTGCGTCCGGGACTTCGCGGCCGTCGTCGGCTCCGGGAAAGCGTGCGAGGAAGTCGGAGGTGACCGAGGCCCGTACCTTGTCCCGGTCCTGCTCCCGGAGAGCCCTGATGAACGCGGACTTGACGGCCCCCCCGACCCTGTCGGAGGCGGCTTCCGACTGCCCGATGTCCGTCACCCAGGTGGCGGGTCGGCGGATGAAGGACTGCGTCGTCTCGGGAGCGTCGGCGGGTGGCAGGGGTGCAGGTCTGCTGCGGTCACGGAGGGCGAGCACGAGCCCGAATCCGATCACGAGGAGCGCAGCGCCGGCGACGATGACGGGCCTGGGGGACATGGGGGTGATGGCTCCCGCGCTGTCGAGAGAGGGGAGTTATACGCAGGGTTGGGTCTGCTGGCAAGGGCATCGGCGGGCGGTGTGGAAACGTAGCGGGCCCCGGCATTTCTGCCGGGGCCCGCGGAAAATCGGACTGACAACGAACTAATTACTGTCCGAGTCCAGGACTCGACCCTGCAGGCGGGTCGGGCCGCTGTCCAGGGCCTTGAACCACATGATGAACGATCCATGGGCTTCGTCGCAGGTGCAGGACGTCGGGAAGACGTACTCCAGCGTGGACGGGTCCTGATCGTCGTCATCGACGAGGATCGGATCGGTCGCGGCCGGGGCATCGTCCTCGTCGTCGTCGGCGAGCAGCCAGCCGATCTCGTCGTGGTCGGTCCCGTCGTCCTGGGACTGGAAGTAGGTGTGATCTTCCTGGTGGAAGTACACCACCACGCCGCCGTTGCCGATCAGGAGATCGATGACAAACGGGCTGGGCGTGCCGTCGTTCGCCTGCGGACGGCTGAGCTGGAACGGATCTTCCGTCAGGTCGGGCTCGAACATGGTGACAAAGGTCAGGCCGGAGTCGTCATCCGTGTGCACCGTGCGTGTCCGGATGGCGTCGGCCCCGATGTACTCCGTGGTCTCGCTCTCGTTGAAGAGGACCGTGATGAGCTGATTGGGGCTCGCGCGCTCGTCGTCGTTGTCGCCATCGCTGTCGAAGTCGGCGATCTCGTCGCTGAGCGGAGTCCCCGCCACGATCAGGGAGCCGAAGTCCAGCTCACGATAGAGCACATTGCTGTCGATCTCACCCGAGCCGGAAACCAGCCCGGTACGGAGCCCGAAGAGCTGCTCGTCCGTGTCGCCGACGGTGTCGATGTCACGGAAGAACGCGACGAAGAAATTGCCGCCGTCGCCGCTGTCCGTGGCCTCGTAGTACCCGCCCCCGACCTCGTCCGTATCGCCGTCCGAAATCACATCGTCGTCGTCGTCGGTCGTGACCAGGGCGTCTGTGAAGGAGAAGGACGCAAACGCCGGCACGAGGTCCGCCGTCAGGCGCACCACGTTCAGCTCGTCGTAGCCGCCGTCGCTCTGTTCGTAGAACAGATTCATGACCTCGGCGTCCGACTGCTGGCCGCAGAGGTACCCGAGCTGATTCTGGAACTCGAAGACGTTCACATCGTCCCCGTCGACGTCGGGATTGACGTTGACGCCGAGCGTCGTCGCGCTGGCAACGGCCAGCACCCCCAGGTCCGGGTCCCGGCTGGTCCGGTAGTGGCCGACCCAGAGGCCACGGTCCGTGGCGCCGGAGTCGACGTCCTGCAGCCAGGCGAAGAACAGGTAGTCCCCGTTCCGGCTCATGACGACATCAAACGTGTACGGGCTGATCGAGTCCGTGATGGTGATGTCGTCGCTGCTGACGATGATCTGGGAAGTCCCGCCGGTCGCCGGATCCATCTGATTGAGGACCAGTGACCCCGAGTTGATCGCGACGTACGCGTTCGCCGGCTCGTCGCGCAGCTCCGTGCTGAAGAACACGATCTCCAGGATCCCCTCGTCCGGTCCATAGACACAGTGGCCGTCGAGGAATCCAAACTGCTGGATGAAGTCCGCCATGTCCGTATCCCCATCCGTCGAGTCCGGCGTCCCGGTGTGCATCAGGACCGGGGAAAAGAAGTCCGTCCCGCTGGTGTTGAACGTCGACGCCTGGATCGTGACGTCCTCGGATCCCACGCTGCCGAAGTCGTCAAAGGTTGCGGTGCCGGACGCGTCCGTCGCGACCCGCTGCCAGATCGTGAAGTTGTAGGTGATGTAGTTCTGATCCACCCGCGACTCCTCAGCGTCCGTCCCGGCGTTTGAGGCTCCGAACGTCAGAATATCGATCGTGTCGATCGACGTCGGCAGGAGCGGATCTTCCGACGGCCCGGTCTGGTTCAAGGGGAACCGGACCCAGAACGTGATGTCGTCAAAATCCGCTCCGCCAAGATCCACCCGCTCGCGCCAGAACAGGATGATCTCCGAGGTCTCGTCCCCCCAGTGATAATTTCGTCCTGGAAAATCGGGGTTGCCGTTGTAAAAGTCATCGCCGGTCCAGCGCGCCTCACCACACAGGCCGTCGGAAATCAAGCCGTGCGTCGTGACATCCTCGCCCGACCCGGTCTCCGCGTCGATGCGGATGGAGAAGTCCAGAAAGCCGTAGTTGAATCCGGCGGACTCCGCACGGGAGACATCGAAGTAGTTGTAGAAGAGGGCGAGATCCGTGCCATCGCCGCCACCGGAATCGAAGTCTTCGCCGCGCCAGAAGATCAGCGCGTCGCCGCTCCGGTCTTCAGCGAGGTCGGAGTCATTGTTGTCCGTATTGACCCAGGCCACACTGACATCTTCCACGAAGTACGCGTTAGAGCCGAAATCGGAATCGTAGGGCGCACCATTGTAATCCACAGCGCGGCTCAGGTGCACCGGCGGGTGGAACTGGCCGCCCTCGTAATAGTTCACGTACAGGTTGGAAGCGCCGCCGAAAAACCCGCCCGCGTCGCTGTAGGTATAGACCACCATCGCCACATCGCGGTCGCCGTTGAAGAAGACCTCCACGTCGACCACCTCGTCCCCGGCGGGGCTCATCGCCCGCTTGTCGTCCGCGACGTTGCCGTCCTGGACCGACGTGCCCGGGAAGTTGTCCGTCGTGAAAATGCTGTCGCCCTGGTTGATCGTGGTCCGGCGTCCTTTGCGCCTGCTGCATCCTGCGGCGCTCAGCACGCACAGCCCGACGATCAGGGCCAGCGTCAGAAATCTGCGTCCTGCCATCGTTGCGTCTCCTTGAGATTGTGTCCGTCCAGATGAAGGGAGGTCATCGCCTCCCGCTTTCAGAAGGGCCCTGCAGGACTGACGGCTCACGGCGAATCAGATCAGGTGTTTCCGGGTTCCGTCCCTCCTTTCCTGTAGTGACCGCGGGAGCCTATGGTTTCACAAAGTTGTTGTTGAATCGTCTTACCGGACCGCAGGACGCCCTGCGCATCGGGCACACCGAAAGCGGAACCTCCCGTTCGGACCCCGCACGGGATGGCCTTGCTGGGGAAGGACGAATGTTCCGGCGACGCGCAACAGGCGGCAACGGCCCGTGACGTCAGCGGGAACCCCCTCAACTTCGGTGGATAGGTTTTTCCAGCCCCCTCGGGTGACGGAAAACCCATCCACTCGGGGAGTTTCACCCGGTCGCACCGGCGGGTCAATCGTTTTCTCTGCCGAAGCGCAGTCGGTCTGGGAGTCCGCCCTCCCCCCCGCATCCCGCGAATGTGCGAAATCACTCAATCGCAGGAAGAGTCCACGATCGGAGCAGCCAGGGACCGCCGGCCGGCATCCGCATGGCCGGCGGGATTCCGTTGAACAGGATTGCCCTTGCAAACCGGAGCCGCCCTCAGGTAGCCTGCGCCGGGAGCAAGAGGAGTGCATCGAGAGATCGTCATTCATGGGAGGATCTGGCATGGGGAAGTTCATCGTCGTTCTCGCTGTCCTGCTCGGGGCCTTCGCGCCGGCGCTGATCTCAGCGGCACCCGGCAACCCGATGGCCGAACTCGGCCGCGAGGAGATCAAGTTCCAGGGGATGTACAACCAGTTGAACGACTGGTACTGCTCTGCGGGTGGTGGTCCCCGGGCCGTCACCAGTGGGGGCAACGGCATTAACTTCGACAGCCTGATGCGGTCGCTCAACGCCCGCAGGGAACAGGCCTATCGGCGGCGGGGGCGCTCGGTGCCGGAGCCGTTCAGGTATGAGTGCGAGGGCCAGGAGCCCGAGTAGCTGAAGCGGGAGGAAGTCAAGTTCCGCGGGATGTACGGCCAGCTCGACACGTGGAACTGCAATCTCGGAGAACAGAATTCCGAGGATTCGAACTACGTGGATCTGGACGGCATGCTGGATGCGCTGAATCGGCGCCGTGAGGCAGCCTACAGGCGGCGCGGGCAGAGCACCCCCGAGTCGTTCAGTTTCACCTGCGACGAAGACGAGGACGAGGGCTAGGCGACTTCCGGCCCGACGGTTCGGTCAGGGTTCCAGACGCCGGGCCCCGAGGGACGCCCCGGAAATTCCTGAACTGCAGCAGATCCCGCGGCACCCGCAAGGGTGCCGCGGTCACATCCCGGACGCCGCGCCCGGGCTTCCGACCGACGTTGCCCCTGCCCGCCCGCCTCCTCCGATACCGGTGCTCGAGATGAAGGAACGCCTGAACCTCGCCTTCCCGTCGCTCCTTCTTATCGCCGTGGCGGTCTTCCAGATGGTACGGGCGGGGACGCTGCAGCAGTCGGCCTGGAAGGGCGGGGGGTTCGGGATGTTCTCGACCTCGGATGCCCCGAGCGCCCGGTTCCTGAGATGCTGGGTGCGGACCCCGGAGGGGGAGGTCCGGGTCGAGACGCCGCCGGATTTCCAGGAACTGGCGAGGCTGGCGCGCACGGTGCCGACACGCGAGAACCTCGAACGACTGGGTCGCTCCCTGGAAACCGGTGTCTGGATCGAGATGCCCGCGGATCCGCTTCCGGGCCCCGGGAATGGGACCGCCGCGCCGCATGCGTCCGAGGTCTACCTCATGTGGCTCCCCCCGGGAACGCGCGTTCCCGAGGGATTTCTGGAGCGCCCGGTTCTCGGGACACGGATCGAAGCCTGGAAATGGCGGGTCGGCCGTGAGGACATGTCGATCTCCATCGAGAAGCTGGCGGACGCGGCGACGGGGGGGCGGTGAAGCCGCTCGGGGATTTCGTCGACGCGTTCCGGGCGCATCTCGCCGCCGCCGCCGCGCTTCCAGTCTGGGAGCTGGCGACGCTGCTGACGCTGCCGCTCCTGCTGCTGCACGCCGGGGAAGAATGGTACTTCAAGGTCCTGCTCGTGCTGCTCTGCGTCCCGGCGCTGCTGCTGCCCGGGTTGCGGTCGCGGTCGACGCTCTGGCTGGCGGTCTCCGTCGTCCTGCTGTTCGGCTACTTCAACCGCTGGTACTCGATGGACAACCACAAGTTCCTGACCGGGTACTGGGCGCTCGGGCTGTACTGTGCGGCGCTGTCGAAAGATCCCGCCGCCGGGATCCGCGTTCAGGCCCGGTGGCTGATCGGGCTCTGTTTCCTGTTCGCGACGGTCTGGAAACTGATCACGCCCGACTACCTCGACGCGCGGCACTTCGAGGTGGCCCTGCTTTCGGACTCCCGGTTCGAGGGGGTCGCGGCCACCGCCGGGGGGATGTCGCGCCAGGACCTGCGTGCGAACCGCGAGAGCGTGACGCGCCTGGCATCCTGGAACGGGACCGAGGAGAAGGTCACGCTGAGGAAGAACGACCGGGTCCGGCGGATCGCGGTGCTCCTGACCTGGTGGACGCTGGCGATCGAGGGGGGGATCGCGGTCGCCTTTCTTGTTCCGGCGGGGTGGGCGCCGGCGCGACTTCGGCACCCGGCCCTCCTGGTCTTCCTGTTCACCACGTACGCGATCGCCCACGTGGTCGGCTACGGCTGGCTCCTCGCGATCATGGGCGTGGTCCTGACCCCCGACGACCGGCCGCGCACACGGGTGCTATACTTCGCGGCCATGGCCTGCCTCTACCTCTTCATGATCCCCGACGCCTTCCGCGCATGAGCGAGTCCCGGCCGGCGCTTCCGTGGCCTGCGCTCGTGGCGGGGGTTCTGGCCGCCGCGGCGGCGCAGCGGCAGGCCGATGCTTCGCCGAACATGGAGTTGGGCGCTTTCTCGGTCAGCTTGGCCGTCAAGGATCTGGAGTCTTCCAGGCAGTTCTACGAGAAGCTCGGTTTTAAGGTTTTTGCCGGGGATGCTTCGAAGAACTGGTTGATCCTGAAGAACGGCGATCACGTCATCGGCCTGTTCCAGGGCATGTTCGAACGGAACACCCTGACGTTCAATCCCGGGTGGGATGCCGACGCCAAGCCGGTGCCAGGCGCTCCCGACATTCGGGAAATCCAGCGACAGGTCAAGGCGGCGGGCGTTCAGCTCACCATCGAGGCGGACGAGACGACGACCGGGCCCGCCCACTTCGTGGCCGTGGACCCGGACGGGAACCCGGTCCTGTTCGACCAGCACCTCTAGGAGGACGGCCCGCGCGGGGTGGACGTCGAGGCCCGCCTCGAGCCCGCCCCGATCAGATCAACACCCCGTGCGCCGACACCGGTCCCCGCACCGGCCCACCCAGGCTGGCCTTGAACTCGGCCGCAAACCGGATCAGGTCCGGCCAGTCGGTGTAGACGTGGTCCCGGGTGGTGTCGGTCGAACCGCCCGAACGGCCCGCGATCCACCGCATCAGAATCCGCTTGAACCAGCCGTACCGGGTGTACATCAGGGCGCCCGGCACGAACTTCACCAGATTCGGCGTCCATCCCGTGGCCGTCACGAATCGATCCACGATCCGATCGAGGTCCTTGCGGGCCCGGGGCTTCGGGTCGAGGATGGCGAGACAGACGGCGATGAACCCGTTGGGAATCCGGCTCAGGACCGACGCGTGGCGGGTGACCCACTCCTGGAGCGGGTGCTGAAAACCGCCCGCCTGGATCGATGCCGCCACCAGCGCGGCGTCGAATCTGCGCGGATCCGCCGGCACCTGGCCGGGTCGAGCAATCGTCACCTCGGCGCCGAGCCGTCGGAGTTCGCTCCCCAGGAACTCGGCGACCTTGCCGGTGTGACCGTCGGTGGTTCCGTACGCGATCAGGATTCGTGACATGGTACCCTCGGGCGGATCGAGCCACGAAGGAGTATCGCCGCGGGGTGCC
>JABWAY010000133.1 GCA_013360825.1 Candidatus Brocadiia bacterium
CGGGGCGGCCCGCCGTCGCGTGCATCCCGGACAAGCGCGAGGCGTTCCCGAACGCGCGCGGGGGATCGCACTGGGTGGTGGTGCGCGGCGTCGAGGACGGCGAGTTCCTCATCCACGACCCGGCGCCGTGGCGGCGCGCGACGCGGTGCCTCCCGGGGTACTGGGAGATCTGGGGCTGCAGCCTCCTGGTGATCGAGCCCGCGGGAGCTCCGCCGGCGCTCTGAACTCCGCCTGCAGGGTGCCGGATCCGGCCGCTCCGGATAGGATGGCCCGCCGGACGCCGGAACCCCTCCGTCTCCCTCCCTCAGGACCCGCGCACACATGACCCCCCGCGATCCCGCCATCCGCGTCATCCTCCTCCCCCGGGACACCAACGGGCACGGCACGATCTTCGGCGGCGTGATCCTCGCCCACATCGACCTGGCGGGAGCCGTCGCCGCACGCAAGTCCGGCGGCCGCCGCCTCGTCACCGTCGCCATGGACAAGATCGAATTCCCGGAACCGGTCTACGTCGGCGACGTCGTCTCCTTCTACGCCGAGACCGTCCGGGTCGGGCGGACCTCGCTCACCGTCCGCGTCGTCGTCGAGGCCGAGCGCGCCAGCAACCCGAATGTCGTGGTCCGCGTCACCGAAGCGACGGTGGTGTACGTCTCCGTGGACGAGGGCGGGCGCCCGGTCCCGGTCTCGGCGGGGAAACGGGGAGCCGCAAAGAAAACATCCGTGCGGAGCCGGTAGAGCCCCCGGCCGGCCCCCGGGGAATCAGAGGTAGGGCGTGAACAGCTTCGCCATCCCGTCGCGGATCCTCACCAGCGTCGGACGGCTGTCCACATCCGCCAGCGACACGCGGCGCCCGGACCTCTCGAGCGCCGCCATCCTCTTCTCCAGGTCCCGCGCCAGCCCGAGATCCCAGGTTTCCACGTTCATCTCGAAATTCAGCCGCAGGCTGCGCGGGTCGAGGTTCGCCGAGCCGAAGAACACCCAGCGGCCGTCCGCGACCGCGACTTTCGAGTGATCGAACGGCCCGGGCGTGCGGATGATGCGGACCCCGTGAGCCAGCAGTTCCCAGAGAAACGCCTCCCCTGCCCAGGCGACCACACGATGGTCCGTTTCCGCGGGAAGATAGATCCGGACATCGACGCCGCAGAGAGCCGCGGAGATCAGCGCGTGACGAAGCCCCGTCTCGGGAATGAGGTACGGCGTCATGATGTGGAGCGACGTCCGCGCCGCCTGGGCGGCCCCGAGCACGAACCAGTAGATGCGCTCGAGCGATGCGTCCGGACCGCTCGGCACGCATCGCGCCAGCATCCCCCCGCTTCGACCGAGCGCGGGGAACCACGCTTCGCCCCCCAGGGTCTCCCCTGCAGCGAATTTCCAGTCCTCGGCGAAGACACGGACGATCTGGGCGACGACCGGGCCGCGAAGCCGGAAGTGGACATCGCGGCAGCGGCCGGGACGCGCGGCATCCGCCATCAGGTGCCGCGCCGAGATGTTCATCCCGCCGCTGAAGGCGACGGTTCCGTCCGCGACGAGGATCTTCCGGTGATTGCGGAGATTGAGGTGCAGGAGGCGCGAGGGAATGAACCCGATCGGGGCGAAGGTCGCGACCCGGAGGTTGCGGCTCCGGAGGAGCCTCCCGAGGCTGGAGAAGGCTCCCGGCGCGCCCCAGGCGTCGAGAAGCAGCTTGACCCTGACGCCGCGTTCCGAGGCGGCCTGCAGAGCATCGGCAAACCGCCGCCCGATTTCGTCCGCGTCGAAGATGTAGGAGCAGAGCGCCACGGAACGGCGGGCCCCCGCGATCGCGTCGAGCATGATCGGGAACGCTTCTTCCCCGTTGAAGAGCGGCTCGACGGCGTTGCCGGCGCAGAGGGGTTCGGTGGAGACGCGGTCGCCGAGGCGTGAGAGGGGTTCGAGGTCGCCGACGAGGGCGGCGCGTTCGGCGGGGAGGCAGGCGGGCATGCCGGTCGGGGCGAGTTGGAGTTTTCTGCGGGCCTGGCGCTGGCTGCGGTTGACCCCGAGGACCAGGTAGGCGAGCGGGCCCACGATCGGCATGAGCCAGACGATGACCAGCCAGAGCGTTGCGGCGCGGGGTTCCCGGCGCCACATGAGGGCGTGGCAGGAGGCGACCAGGCCGAGGACGATTTCGGCCGCGGAGAGGACGAGGAGCCAGAGCCGGAGATGATCCACCGTGCCGTGAGTCTACCGCCGATGGGCGCCGGCGCGGCGGGCGGGCTTGCCTGCGGCGGCCGGGCACGGGGCCGCGGACTACTCCCGCGCGCGCCGGCGTTCGTCCAGAAGCCGGCCCCAGTCGGCGTCGTACGGATGGACGCGGTCCGCGGTGCCCCTGCCGTCCACGAGCGGCCGCCCCTCGTTGGCCCACTGGAAAATCGAACCGTCGAGGTTCGCGACGTCGGTCCATCCCGCCGCCGCCAGCTTCGCAACAAGGGCGCTCGACCGGTACCCGACGGAGCAGTACGCCACGATCGGCGTGTCTTTCGGGATCCCCGCGAGGGCGTCCTCCCAGCGGGCGCCCGGGACGACGTTGCGCGCGCCCGCCAGCCGGCTCACCTCGAACTCGCGGGGTTCCCTCACATCCAGGAGCAGCGGCGGCTTCCGCGTCCCGTCCGCCATCCACGCCGCCAGGTCCGCGGTGGCGACCTGCCGGACGTCCGGATACCTGGCCTTCACCTGATCGCGCACCGTGGCGAGGTCCCGTTCGGCTCCGCCGCAGCCTCCGAGAAACGCCGCGGCGACGGCGGTCCACCGGCGGGGTGTCACCATGACGGCTTCTTTCCCGGCTCCCGCGGGGTCCCCGCGTCCCCCGGCCTGGACTTCATCAGGGCCTGGATCGACGCGCGCTCCGCATCCATCCGCAGCTCCTCCGGCGATCTCGGGCGGGGCGGGGCGGCGGGCGCCGCGAGATGCGCGAGCACCTGCCGGGCCATCCCGGGGTCGTCGGTGACGATCTCGTCCACGCCGAGGTGGAAGAGACGCCCGACGTCGGCCGCCGACTGCGCGGTCCACCCCAGGACCTGCAGCCCGTGGGAGCGCGCCTCCGCGACCAGGGATTCGGTGATGTAGGTGTGGCAGACATGGAGCGCGTCGGCGCCGGCGTCGAGCGCGAGTGCGGCGGGGCGGATCGGCGCGGCGCTGAAGAGCACGCCGGTCTGCAGTCCGGGCTCGACGGCTTTCGACTCCCGGAGGGCGCCGTGCCAGAAGCTGGAGATGCGCGCGCTGTCGAGGAGCCGGCGGGCGCGCAGGAGATCGACCGCGGGACGGAGGGCGGAGGGGTCCTTGACCTCGACGTGCAGGAACGCCTTTCCCGCGGCGAGGTCGAGGACCTGGTCCATCGAGGGGACCCGCTCGCCTCCGTCGGTCCGGAGGCGCTGGATGTCCTCGAGCGTGACGTCGGCGACGCGTCCGACGCCGTTGGTGGTCCGGTCCAGGGTGGCGTCATGGATGACGGCGAGGCGGCCGTCCGCGGTGAGGTGGACGTCGAACTCCAGCGCCTGCGCGCCGAGCTCCAGCGCTTTCGCGAACGACGCGAGCGTGTTCTCAGGGGACCAGGCCGGTGCGCCGCGATGTCCCGCGAGACGCATCGGGGGTTATCTCCCGCCGTAGCGGCGGACGAAGTCGTCGTAGAGCTGCACATCGAGCTTCGCCCCCAGACAGAGCGGCGTCCGGTCGTGCAGCGTCCTGGGGACGATGTCGAGAATCCGCTGGGTCCCGTCGCTGGCGGCGCCGCCGGCCTGCTCCGCGATGAAAGCGAGCGGCTGCGCCTCGTAGAGCAGGCGCAGTTTCCCCTGCGGCTTTTTCGGATCCTTGCGGTCGGCCGGGTACAGGAAGACGCCGCCATAGAGAAGATTGCGGTGGAAATCGGCGACCAGGCTCCCGATGTAGCGGGCCGAGTAGGGCCGGCCGGACGCCTTCTCCGGCGTCTTCAGGTGCTCGATGTACGCCCGGTCCGCTTCCCCCCAGTACGCCGCGTTCCCCTCGTTCGCGCTGTAGATCTTCCCGCGCTCCGGCGTGCGGATGTCCTCGTGCGAAAGGCAGAACTCGCCGATCGACGGATCGAGAGTAAACCCGCTGACGCCGCTCGCCGTGGAGTAGACGAGCATCGTGGACGGTCCGTAGATGACATACCCGGCGCAGACGATGTTGTTGCCGACCTGGAGGACGTCCTCGAGCGTCCCGGGGCCCGACGTGCTCTTCCGCCGGTGCACGGAGAAGATCGTCCCGATGGAGACGTTGGCGTCGATGTTCGAGGAGCCGTCGAGCGGGTCGAAGCAGAGGACGTACCGGCCGTGCGGGTACTCCGGCGGGATCGGGATCAGCTCCGCCGACTCCTCGCTGGCCATGCAGCAGAGGTGGCCGCCGTGATCCATCGCCTTGTAGATCCGGTCCTGCGCGAACTCGTCGAGCTTCATGACGAGTTCGTCCTGCACGTTCTGGTGCCCCGCGTCGCCGAGGACCTCCGCGAGCCCCGCCTTGTTCACCTCGCGGGCAATCAGCTTCGCGGCGGTCATGAGGTCGAGAAGCATCAGGGTGAAATCCCCGGTCGCGGAGGGAAACCGGGCCTGCTGTTCAATCACATGACGCTGGAGGGTGACGAGCTTGTGCGGCATCGGCGTCGGCATGCGGCCATGCTATGGCGGCGCCGGGGCGCGGTCAACGTGTGCAGGGCGCGGCCCGCCGGGGTCGCACCCCGGCGGGCCGGTCTGCTCCCGTGGTCAGTCGTCCTGGCCGAACTTCGGTCCGCCCGGCTCGGGCTCCCCGTCCTCGACTTCCGCCCCCTCGCTCGGCCGGTGCCGGTAGTAGATCTCGAGCGTCATCACGTTGAGCGCCGTCACCGCGACCCGCCCCCCGGCGAATCCCCAGCGGTCCACCGCGGGGTTCCAGGACCCGCGAAGGCACCCCTCCCCGGCTTCCTGCGAATGGGTCAGGGCCGCCTTCAGCGCCCCGTTCGCCCCGCGATTCCAGTACTTGCTCGTCGGCCCCTTGCAGAGATACAGCCCCTGCGCCCAGCAGTACCAGTAGTACGCGTCGATCTTCTTTCCTGCCGCCACCGGCAGGTCCGAGACCAGCACCTTCGCCCCCGCCACGATCGGCCGGGACTCCCGCGCCTCCCCCGCACGCAGGCGGATCACCATCCCCGCCGCCGTCATCGCCGGGTGCCCCTCCCACTCCTCGTTCTTCCCCGTCGTGATCACCTTCCCGTCGCCCCTCGCGTGGTACCCGACCAGGAACGTCCGCTCGTCCGTGCACGCCCGCACGAACGATCGCGCCCCGGTCAGCGCCGCGTCCACCTGCACACGGTCGCCGATTTCGCCCAGACGCGCCGCATGAAGCGCCTGGACGCACCAGGAGGTGACCGAAACGTCGTTGTCCCCGGCGCGACTCGTGTACCGCCAGGCGCCTCCCGGATTCCGCGCCGCCAGCAGAAACCCGATCCCCGCCTCCGCACTCCGTTTCCACTCCGCATCCCCCGTCAGGCCATAGTGCTCGCACATCGCCGCCGTCGCCATCGCATGCGAATACATCAGCCGGTTGCCCCCCCCGTCGAACTGCCCGCTCTGCCGCTGCGTCCCCGCCAGCCACGCCAGCCCCCGGCGCACATGCTCACCGACACGCACGGTCTCCCCGGTCACCGGGTCCTTCCACTCCCGCCGGGAATCGGAACCGTGCCCCGCGCCGGCGAAGGCGAGAAGCGCCAGCCCGGTCACGCCGACCGCGTGCTCCGGCTCGCCGCTCCCCGCGCACCCGCAGTCCCCTGCAGCGTCCGCGAACGTCTCCGGGTTCCAGCTGCCGCGCGGCGACTGGTGGCGCGCCAGCCAGGACAGCCCGTCCTGCACCGCAGCCTCCGTCGCCGCATCCCCGCCGCCCCGGGTCAGCATCTCCTCCCGGTCCCGGTTCCGGTGCGCATACGCCGGCAGCGGCTCCTCTCCCCACGCCGGAACCGCGCTCGCCGCCAGCGCCGCGATCCCCGCCCGCATCCACCCCTTCATGGTGACCTCCCCTTCGTGAACCGGAGATGGAACACCCCCCGCCCCGTGCCAACGCGCCGCGCCGGCCGAAGTTCATCCATTCCGCTTTCGCCGGCCGGCCCTTCGCGATTTCGCCTTGATCGCGGCCGGCCGGGGGACTACGCTGGAGCCAGTCCGGGGGGACGTCGTCACAGGAGACCTGTCCATGCGCACCTGGCTGCTCGCGGCCTGTCTGGCCGCCGTCACCACGCCCGCCCTCGCCGACACCGTCTGGCTCAAGAACGGCGGGAAGCTCGAGGGGGTCACCACCTCCGTCGAGGGCGAACGCCTTGTCGTCCGCACGCAGGCGGGGACCGTCAAGTTCAACCGCGAGGACGTCCTCAAGGTCGTCCACAAGGCGACGGCGATGGAGGAATACGAACTGGCCGCCGCGAAGGTGAAGCCGGGGGACGCCAGGGGGCACTACGAGCTCGCCGACTGGTGCGCGGCGAGAGATCTGAAACGCTTCGAGCGGGTCGAGCTGGAAGCGACGATCGCGGCGGACCCGGAGCATATCGGCGCGCGGTCCCGTCTCGGATACGAGAAGGTCGGGAAGAACTGGCTGCGCGGCGAGGAGCTGCTGGTGGCGCGCGGCATGGTGAAGGTGGACGGCAAGTGGATGACGAAGGAAGCGGCGGCGGCGGTGGCTGCGGAGAAGGAACGGATCCGGCTGGACCGCGCGCTGGCGGCGGCGGAGGCGAAGGCGGCGCGCGAGGCGAAGGAGACGGAGGGCGACCGGCTGCGCGAGTTCTATGAGTCGCAGGACCGCGTCCGTCGCTATCTCGACCGGCGCGGCGACGACTTCGATGGACGGCGTTCTCCGCGCCCCTACCCCGGCGGATACCGGGACTGGTACTCCGATCCGTGGAGCGGCGGGTACTACCAGGTCGGTGTGATCGGCTACCCCTGGTACGGGTACTCCAGGTATCCCCGCTATGGTTACGGCGGGTACTCCGCCGGCATCCGCTACTCCAGCGGCCGCTATTCCTTCTCCTTCGGCACCTCTCACTACGGCTACGGTTCCTCTTACGGCTACGGGCATCGCCGGTACAGCGGCGGGTCGTACTCGAGCCCGTACTACGGCCCGGTCGGCGGGTACGTTCCGGGGGGCAGCCCGTACAATCCCGGTTACTACAACAGTTCGGGGTCGTTCGACCGCGGCGGCAATCCGCACTACGGCGGAGCGCGCTGAGGGGGGACGGGAAGGAATAGCCGGGCCCCCTGCCCCGCGGCTCACGGCGGACCTGGCGGGGGTGAGGACGCCCGGGGCGGATGGGCGCCCCCGCGTCCCGGGTCAGGCCAGCGCGCCCAGCAGCCAGCCGACCAGCCAGAGCCCGACGACGACCAGCGCCAGGACCGCCCCCAGTTTCATCCAGAGCGGCCAGCCGCCCCCCGCCGGGGCGTCCAGCACCCAGTCACCGCAGCGGGGGCAGCGCTCGGCCTCCTGCGAAATCTCCGCGCCGCACGAAGGACACGGGGCGACCCGGTCGGACTCGTCGTCCGGTCCGTCCGTGTCGCGGTCGTCGTCGTCCCAGTCCACCCGGTCATCGTAATCGACGACCCGCCCGCGTTCCCGGAATACGCCCCGGACCGCGAACGTTTCAGGAGTATGTTCCTCGACCCTCTCTACCTCATCCTGGTCGGGCCCGCCTTCCTGCTCTCCCTCGTGGCGCAGGGCTGGGTGCGGTCGGCGTTCTCCCGGTGGTCCCGCGTCCGCCACTCCGGAAACCTGACCGGCGCGGAAGCCGCCCGGCGCGTCCTCCGGGCGGCGGGAATCCACGACGTCCGGATCGAACCGACGGGCGGGTTTCTCGGGGACCACTACGACCCGAGGTCGCGGACGCTTCGCCTGTCTCACCAGAATCATGACACACCCAGCGTGGCCGCCGTCGCCATCGCGGCACACGAGGCGGGGCACGCGATCCAGCAGGCACGCCGCTACCCCGCCCTCGCGCTCCGGACCGCGCTCGTCCCGCTCGCGGGACTCGGAAACATCGGCCTCCTCATGGTCATGGCCGGCTTCTTCCTCCAGGCGCTGGACCTCGTGAAGATCGGAACCCTGCTCTTCGGCACGATCGTCGCCTTCCAGATCGTCACGCTCCCCGTCGAGTTTGACGCCAGCCGCAGGGCGATGGCGATGCTGCGACAGACGGGAATCGTCTCCGGCGACGAGGCGGTCGGCGCCCGGCGCGTGCTGACGGCGGCGGCGATGACCTATGTCGCCGCAGCCGCGGCGGCCGTCTCCCAGCTCCTCTACTTCGCCCTCCGCGGCGGCCTCCTGGGAGGCCGCAGGGACGGGTAGCCGCTACCGTCCGCCCGCGGCAGACCGAACCTCCCCCAGCGTCTTCTCCGCCAGCGCCCGGTGGGTCCACCCCTCGGGAACGGTCTTGAGAAGCGTCTCGAGATCCGTCTGCGCGCCCTTCAGGTCGCCGCCGCGCTTGCGCGCCAGTCCCCGGATCAGGAGCGCCTCCGGGAGATTCGGGCGGACCGCCAGGGCCCGGGTGCAGTCCGCAATCGAGGCGGCATCGTCTCCGTTCCCGTAGCGGGCGCTGGCACGGTTGAGCAGCGCCTCGGGGGAATCGGGCAGAAGCGCGAGGGCCGCCGTGGCATCCTCGATCGCCCCCCGCAGGTCGCCTTTCTGCTGCCGCGCCCCGCCCCGGTTGATCAGCGCCGCCGGAAACGCCGGCTGAATCGCGAGCGCCGCGTCGTAGTCGGCGATCGCCGCGTCCAGATCTCCCAGCGCCTTGAGGGCGTCGCCGCGGCTCGCGAGCGCATCGGCATAGCGGGGTTTGATCCGGAGCGCCTCGGTGCAGTCGGCGACGGCGCCCCGGAAGTCGCGGAGGGCGGACCGGGTCAGCGAGCGGTTGAACAGCGCCTCCGGGTACCGGGGATTCAGCGCGAGCGCGGCCGTGGCGTCCTCCAGCGCACCACGGAGATCCCCGCGCGCCTTGCGGATCACGCCCCTGTGGTTCCAGGCCTCAGGTTCCGCGGGATCCAGCCGCACCGCCTCCTCCAGGTCTCGCAGCGCTCCGTCCAGGTCCCCCAGCGCCTTCTTCCCGATCCCTCGGTTGGAATACGCGGCCGCCGCTCGGGGGTTGATCCGGATCGCTTCCGTGCAGTCGGCGAGCAGTCCCTCCACGTCGCCCTTCGCGAACCTCGCCGCCCCCCGGTTCGCGAGCGAGGCCGTGTGCGCGGGATCGATCCGCAGCGCTTCGTCGTAGTCCGCGATCGCCCCGTCCAGGTCTCCAGAGTCCATCCGCGCCCCCCCGCGGCTGTACCAGGCCTCCACCAGCTTCGGGTTCATCCCGAGCGCCGCGTCGTAGTCGCGGATCGCCCCCGCAAGATCGCCCTTCGCGTCCCGCGCCAGTCCCCGGAAGAAGACCGTATCCGCGTTCCGTGGATCGAGCGCCAGCGCCTCCGTGGAGTCCGCGATCGCCCCGTCGAGGTCGCCCTTCGCCTTCCGCACGCTCGCCCGGTACGCCCAGGACTTCGCCTCCCGCGGGTTGAGCGCGAGCGCTTCGGAAAAGTCGCGCAGGGCCGCGTCGAGGTCGCCTTTGCCGCGATGCGCCAGCCCGCGGTTGTGCAGGGCGCCGGAGAGGCGCGGGGAGAGGTCGAGCGCGCGCGTGGAGTCCGCGATCGCCCTGTCCCACTCCCGTTTCGCCTGCCAGGCGCTCGCCCTCGACCCCCACGCGACCGCCCAGTCGGGGCGCAGTTCCAGGCAGGCCGAGTAGTCGGACAGGGCGCCGTCCGTGTCCCCGGATTCCAGGAGGGCCGCGGCGCGATTGTAGAGCGCGGCGGCCCAGCGGGGGCGGAATCGAAGCGCCTCGGAGTTGTCGCGGATGGCGCCGGTGAGATCCCCCTCCGACTTCAGGGTATTGGCGCGGCAGAACAGCGCGAAGGCGTGCGTCGGGCGGAGCTGGATCGCCACGTCGTAGCCGCGGGCGGGAAGGCCCTGCTGCTGCTCCACCAGTCCCGCGAGCCAGTGGAACTCCTCCACGCCGGGCTTGCCGTCGAAGTCGCGGATCCCCCGGGCGGCCAGGGCGGCCAGGGTGTCCCGGTCGGCGCGCGCGTGGGCCAGGAGCGCCTCGCCGACCGCCCGCTGGAGCGGGTCTTCGAATCCGACCCCGTGGCGCGCCGCCTCGAGCTCGGCCATCCCCAGTTCCGCGCACCGCCCCGCCTCGACCCGGTTTGCCTCCCGCTCCTCCTGGGTCGTCCCGAGGCTGAGCTGGAAGGCGCGCAGAAGGAGCACGCGCCCGAGCTCGTAGTGGGCCGGCCCGAACTCCGGCCGCAACCGGATCGCCGTCCGCCAGCATTCCTCGGCCCGATCTTCGTACCCGCGAAGGTCCCAGCACCGTCCCAGCAGGTGGTGCGCGAGGGCGAGATCCGGCGCCTTGCCGATTGCGGCCTCGATGTGCTTCTGCCCCTCCTCCACGCGCGCCGCCAGGTCGGCATACGCGACGTTCCGGTCGTAGAGGGACAGCGTTGCGGCGTCCAGCCCCTTCCGACCCAGCTCCAGGAGCTCTCCGGCTTCCTCGTGGAGCCGGCGGTTCCGATCCGCGGTCTCGGCCTGGCGGCGGGACGCAACCAGGGCGTCTTCGCGCGACTTCCGAAGCGCACTCAGCCGGTGCTCGACCCGCTCCAGCCCGCGCTTCGCTCCCGCATGGGCTCCCTCGAGCGCCAGCACGACCTGGAAGGCCTCGCGCGCGTCGTCGAGGTTCCTCTCGAGGGCGGGGCCCGCGGCGGGGTCGTCGGCCCCGGCCGCCGTCTCGGCCGCGGCGGCGCGTTCGAGCGCTTC
>JABWAY010000501.1 GCA_013360825.1 Candidatus Brocadiia bacterium
CTCCGCCTCCCGCAGCCCCTTCAGCGCCTCCGCCTCCCCGCGCTCCAGCGCCGCCAGCAGCGCCGGGACGTTCGGCTGGGGACGCACCGCCCGCGCCATGCTCACGACCTCCCGAGCCGGTCGGAAATCCCCTTCCGCACCGCTTTCGGCACCGCCGCACTGGCGGCGATCGCCACGAGCAGGTCGCGCGTCCCCGGCACCGAGTCACGGGTGCCGTCGAAGAGCAGCTCCACGCACCGCCGCCGGAGGTCCTCCGACATCTCGCCGTTCCCCGCGAGTTTCTCCCGCGCGGCGATCCTTCCGAGGGATCCCAGGAGCGCCACCCGGTCGTCCATGTCCTGGAAATCGCGGTGCACGGCAAGCGCGCACAGGTCCCGCGCGACCACCGAGCACAGGGCCTCCATCCGCCGGCTGGATTCCTCGATCGAGAGCGCCTCGCCCACGGCCCGGGCGACCGGGGCGTGCACGAGCTTGATGCGGAGGGCTTCGATGACGTTCAGGCGCAGGTGAAGCGGCGTTTCCCGGCGGCCTGCGATGCGCCCGAGCCCCGCGGCGAGGTCGGTGACGTTGGCGGGGCTCCACATGACTTCGCCCCCGGTGACCTTTTTCCAGTGGCCCAGGAGTCCTTCGGTGATCTTCTCGAGGAACAGGTCGCTTCCCGTCCCCGACAGGGCGATGCGCACGAGGCCGTTCACCAGGGTCGGGATCAGGACGGTGTGGGCGGTGGAGGTCCGGTCGATCCGCAGTTCGAGCCCGTCGTTGGTCCAGGTTTCCTTGACGAAATCCTCCGGCATCCGGGAATCGAGCAGGCCGAGCAGGGTGAGTCCGGCGTTCATCTTCTGTTCCGTCTCGATGTGCCGGCTGCTGACGGCCCAGCTGTAGGCCTCGAGGAGTTCGAACTTCCCCGGGTGATCGCGGAGCAGCGTCCGGAGTTCGATGGTCGTGCCGCGCACGGCCGCGGCCGGGGCGGGGGAGAGCGCCGCGATGCGGCCGAGCACGCGGGCGAGCAGGGCCTCGTCCGGGAATTTCCCGGCCTTGTAGAGGTCGAGCAGCGTCCGGAGAGTCTCCCCGGCTTCCCGGGAGGGGGCGCCGGGGGCGGTGAGGATGGCGTCGAGCGAGCGGATGGCGATGCCGCGTTCGACGGGCCAGGGGCTCGATTTCGCGGACTTGTGGAGTTCCCGGATCGCCGGCTTTCCGAGGCGCACCAGGAATGCGTCCGAGAGGTGAACGACGTCGTCGAGGTTGTAGTCGTGGGCGCTGGCCAGCACGTGCATCGCGAGCTCCGTCCGCGTCGCCTCGGCGGCCCTCTCCACGGAGCGCGACTCCAGGGCCGCGAGGCGGGCCGGCTTCCGCGAGGTCCGGATCAGCTCCACCAGGACGCGGGCATGGCGATCGACCGCCTCGTCCGTCACCTCCGCCCGCTGGCAGACCTGGTCGGCGAGCCGGATCAGAAGCGGGCGCTGGGGGGCGGGGGCGGACGGAATCGCCTGCAGGAGGGCGTTGACCGCGGCATCCCCGAGCGGAAGCAGAGCGGCGGTCGATCGGCGGCAGTCGAAATCGGAGTCGCTCCATCCGGCCAGGAGCTGCGCCGCCGCCTGCGCCAGCCGCTCCGGGCCAGCGGCCGCCGGCATCCGCGACAGCGCCAGGTACAGCAGGCCCTTCGACCGCCGGTCGGGCGCGGCATCCGCCTCCGCCCAGAGCAGCTTTGCGAGCGCCTCCGGCGCCACGGCCCCGAATTTCTGCAGGAATTCCAGCACCGCATCCGTCACCTCGGACTGCGGGGTGAACAGCCGGTGGACCGCGATCCGGATCACGGCCAGCGCGAAATCGGCGTTGCGCGCCAGGTGCGGCGCCAGCGCCCCGAGGGCCGCCAGCACGCGC
>JABWAY010000001.1 GCA_013360825.1 Candidatus Brocadiia bacterium
CACCGGCGTGTCGCTCGGTCGCTTCAGCGGGCGCGTCGCGGGACTCCCCGCCGGACGGACGCCGGAGGCCGACCCGACGATCCGCGTCGCACTCTCCCCGCCTCCCAGTCCCCGCGCCGCCGTCAGCCGCTCCCGCGCCATCGTCTGGTGCGCCGTCTTCGCCGCCGCTTCCGAAACCTCCAGCCGCGCCTCCAGCCCGAACTGCACCTTGACCACCACCCGGTCCGAATCGACCCACCAGTGGTTGCGTTCCTTCCCTCCGACCCTCTCCACATAATGCCACGCCAGCCCGGACTTCGCCGGCACCCGCACCTCCTCCGCCCCCGCACACTCCACCGCCGCCACCGCCGGCGTGTCGCTCCCCATCGGAAGCCGTGAAAATCCCCACAGTCCGCGGTGTTCCTGGGGAAGTGTCGCGATCCACTCGGCGTTGCCGAAGTTGGGGAGGAAGTCCGGGGGGAGGACCTTCGAGAAGGGCTGGCCGGCCCAGGTGCCTGAGAAGAGGTCGCCGTTGCGGCGGATCTGGAAGGTCATGGCGCCGTCGCGCTGGCAGCGGACGGCTTCGAGGCGTGCGCCGCCGGAGCCGAAGGCGAGGGTGGCGACCTGTTCGGAGGTTCCGCCTTCCGTCTTGAAGGCGGAGTATGTCTCAACGGTCGCGCTGCCGTCGGAGACGGCGGACACGACATGCCGCTCGAAGCCGGCGTATTTACCGTCCGCTGTCCAGAGCGAGTACCAGCGGACGCCGCTCTTGAAGGCCGTGCGGGTGATGTTGGGCGCGGGCATGGCTGGTGGTGCCTTCCTTCCCTAAGCCCATGATTGTAGGGAAGATACGGCGCGCGTCAAGGAATACCGCACGCCTCCCCGCCTGCGAATTTCAACCGCCGCGGGCACCCGGCCGGCTGTCGTCGGCGCTCAGGACACCAGCCTCAGCAGCATCGCGATCGCTGCCCGCGCACGACGACGCTTCACCTCGATCTCCAGCCTCTCCTTCCCGAACTCCAGGATCTCGTCGTACCCGTTGGCGTAGGGGAGGGGGAAGTCCACGACATGGTGCGGCGTCACCCCCACCCCCTCCAGCTTCTCACCCTTCGTGTAGAACTGCGCGTTCTGGACCGGCACGAGCAGGCAGGAACCGTCGGACAGCTCCACAAACGTCGACCCCAGCACCGCCCCCTCCGTCGTCCGCCCGACCGTCGGGCCCAGGTCCTCGTCCATGAAGACCCAGGTGAAAATCTCCTTCGCCGACCGCGACCGGTCGTCCACGAGCAGCACCACGGGGCGGTCCCAGGCGCCGGTCCGGAACAGCCCGAGAATCGCATTCATCACCAGCGGCGAACCCCCGCGCCCACGGATGTCGAGGAGAAGGCCGTCGCAGTCCTCGAACTTCTCCGTCATCGCCTTCGAGACCGTGCCGTAAATGAGCGGCGTCAGGAAATGCCAGGTGTGCACGTACCCGAACTTCATCCCGCCATGCCGGATCACGCGCACCGAGTTCTCCGAGGCCTGCACCATCGAGATCGGCTCGGGCCGGATCGTCACCGTCCGGGACCGCCCCTTCTTCGACTCGATCACCAGCTCCACCGGCTCCTTCCCGTCCGCCGCCACGTACCAGAGCGGCGGCCACGGGAGCCCGGGGTCGCTTCCCGCCGCCGTCAGCCGCTCCGATGCCTTCGCCTCCACCCCGGCGATCCGGACCAGCCGGTCGCCGCGCCGGATCCCGGCCTTGTCCGCAGGACCGCCTTCCAGGAGGTTGCGCACAAACAGCTTCCCGTCGACCTCCACCGCCTCAAACCCCACCTGCGGGGTCGGCTTTCCGCCCATCTCCGGCACGAAATGATCCTGGTAGGCCTCCTTCGGGATCAGCACCAGGTGCGAGACCCCCAGCTCCCCGAGCATCCGGTTCGTGATCCCGATCAGCTCCTCCTGCGTCTTCGCCTTCTTCGCCAGCGGCCGGTACTCCTCCTTGAGCGCCGCCCAGTCGCGGCCGTTCATCGTCTTGTCGTAGAACCGGTCGCGCGTCGTCCGCCACGCCTCGTCGAACGTCTTGATCCTGGGCTTTTCGGCAAGGGCGGGAAGTGCCAGTGCTGCGGCGAGGACGACGGTCAGAAGGCGCATCGGTCGTGTCTCCGTGGGTTCGTGCAGAGTGATACGGCTGTCGGGCCGGAATGATGGGTTCAGGCGGACGGGGGCAGGTGCGGGGTCAGGGCGGCAGGGAGAGGGCTCCCGGGCGTGGGACACCTCGGGACCCGGGTAGTGGGCCCCCGATCCCGGTGATCCGACCCCTCATCGCTTTCCCAGAACCTTCCTGCCCTCCCCGTCGTCCAATCCCCACACCCTTACGGAGCCCCTCCCATGCGTCGTTTCGCCGGTCCGGCCCTTCTCCTCGCCCTCGCCGCCGGGGTCGCGCGCGCCGAGGATTCCACCGTTCTCGAGGGCCGTATCGACGCACTGCTCGGCCCCGATGTCGGCGCTTCGCGAGAAGCCGTGTTTCGACCGCGGCCGCGAACTGTGCCGTCGGATCGGGGAGAGGAAAGGGAAGTTCAGCCAGGTGGGGGAGAGCGAGGTTGGTCCGCGATCGGGGGAGGCTGAGCCCTGGGAGCGGAACCTGATGCGCGTGGAGGCCGTCGTAGAATCGGTCTTCATCTGGTAGGGCGGTCCTGCGCTCTCTGGCTCGGAGCTCATCAGCAGCCTGCGTCGTGCCGGCTCGCCTCCCGCCTGGAATGCGGTGACCGAGGACGCCTGGTGGGACGCCGGGCGGGCGGGGGAGCGCCCCGCCGCTCAGTACTTCACCGAGCACCCGTACGGCTTCGACTCGGTCACCGGCGCCGGCTTGCCCGACAGCACGGCGTCGAGCACCTCGACCACGTAGTTCCGGGCCCCGGCGATGTCCGCCGAATTCGCCGTCGGCCGGTCGTCGATCGCCCCGCCGTATACGATCGCCCCCTGCGGGTCGATCACCACCATCTGCGGCGTCGTCTTCGCGTCGTAGAGCCGGCCGACCTTCCCGTCCACGTCCAGCAGCATCGCCGTCGGCGCGGCCCCGATCGATTTCAACGTCTCCGTCCACCCCGCCGGCTCCTGGTGCCCCTGCTTTCCGGGGGCCGATGAGCAGATCGAGAGCCAGACCACCCCCTTCCCCGCGTACGTCTTCTGAAGCCCCTGCATGTTCCCCGACCCGTAGTGCTTTTTCACGAACGGGCACCCGTGGTTCACCCACTCCAGCACGACCCATTTCCCGCGATAGTCCGCCAGCGCGTGGGATTTCCCGGTGTTGTCGGGAAGCGAGAACGCCGGCGCGGCCGCGGCGGAGATGTTGTCCTGTGGGGCGGGGGGGGAAGTGGTGTTCCCATTTCCGTTCTCGGGCGACCCGCAGCCGGCGAGGAGGGCGGCGGACAGGGAGAGGGCGAGGGTGAGGGAGCGCGTCATCGGGGGGGCCTTTCAGGAGTGGTTGCGTCGATGGTCCAGGATGCCGTCGATCCGTCGAGATGGACGACGAGGACACCCCGGAGCCGGGTGACCGGTTCCTTCCGGCGCGGTGCCGGGAAGAGCCGGATGCGGAGGGCGACCGGGCTCGTCGGGTCGAACACGGCGGGCCTGGTTTCGTCGAGGGTGAGCGGGTCGGACGGGAAGAACTCGGCGGAGGAGCCCTCGAGTCCCTTCACGACCAGAACGATCCCCCCGGAAAATTCCTCCAGCGTCGCCGCTCCCGCGGGGAGTTCCTTCGGCAGCGACGCGCGCGCCGCGGCGAACGCGGCGGCGTGGGCCGGATCGGCGACCGGGGGGTCCTCCCGGATCTCCACGCGCGCCTGGCAGGCGTCGCTTCCGGAGGTGCACGCTTCGTCGCTGCAGGCGACCCAGTGCACGGTCGCGCCGAGGATCGCGTCGCCGGCCGCCGCGCCGGCGGGGACCTGCAGGCTCACGGGGAGGAGGACTTCGCCCTCGTAGACGTAGGACACGAGCCCGTCCTGCACGAGGCGGTGCGGCGTCGGCCAGGCGATCGGGCCGGCGACCCAGCCTTCGGGCAGCTTCCAGTCCACGACCGGGGCGGCGCCGGAATCCCCCGGGTATTTCCAGTAGACGTGCCGTCCCGGCGCGAGCACCAGCCTCACCCCGACAGACAGTTCCGTCCCCGGACGCGCGGTGGGGGTTTCGGCGATCAGCGCGGCCCGGCAGTCGGCGATCTTCGGCGCTGCATCCTGGGCGATCGCGGTGGAGCCCAGGGCCAGGACGAGGGCGGGGGCTGCGTGGCGCAATCGTTTCACGAGCCTTCACTCTAGCGGGGTGACTCACTCTGATGGAGTCTTATCGAGCGGCGCCCTGGCGCGCCGCAATTGCGCGGGGATGTCCCCGGCCTTCGCGGTCCGGACGAGCGCTCCTGGATCGTCATTGTGCGTGGCGATGTATCCGTTGATGGCGTCGATCAGGTGGAGGTCGAGATCCTTCGGGGTCCCGCCGTCGATGGGATCGAGGATCTGGATCCGGTCCGGATGACGGTGCCGCTGCATGCGCTTGCCGATGACCCGTCCCTCGGTGACGTTCAGAGCCGCGAAGAGCGTGGCGGTGCCGTGGCGCCTGTCGTCGTGCTTCATGATTCCGCGACGGCGCGGAGACATCGGCAGGCTGCGCGGCGTGCGGTCCCGTGCCTGGATCTGGCTTTTCTCGCCGGCACACAGCACGATGGCATGCTCGGAAGGATTGAGGTGCCGCCCCGCCACGTCGATCGGTTTCTCGAGCCGGGCGGATCTTCGCCCCGTGAAACGTGCCGCGGAGGACCCGGACATCGCGCTTGGGCGGGGACTCCCCGGGGTGTACCGTCGGGGCAGCGCAGTGTCCGGCCCTCACTCGCTCCGGGGGACAGTCTGGAACCACCGAAGCCTCAACGGCTGAAATTCCTGCTCCGCGAGCTGTTCGGGAGCGCGCTCGCCGCGGGAGGAATTGCATTGGCGGCATTCGGGTTCCTGGGGAATCCGGACGGCCCCCGGGGTGTCGTGGTGGGGTTCGGCCTCGTCCTGACCCTGGCGGGCGGTCTGCTCGCCGGGGGCGCGCGGGGAATCGCGCGGGCCGTGATCCGACGGTATCCCGGCGTCGCGAACTGGCCGTGGAGTCTGATCTCCGGGGCGGGTCTCTGCTCCGGAATCGGTCTCGTGATCATGCTCGTCAGCGTCTTCAACCCGGACGACGCGGCCTTTCCGTCCGGTCGCGGGGTGGCCTTCGCCGCGGGGCTGGTCTTTTTCCTCGCCGGCGTCGGCATCGCCGGTCCCACGCTCTCCCGCTCCGGCGACCGGGGTCCGCTCCAGGGGATCGTCGTCGCCGCCCTCCTGACCGCATTCGCCGCAGTCCCCCTCGGGATCGCGATCCAGAGCCCCGATCTCCCCGTCGCGGTGGCCGCGGTCATCCTCGCTGGCGTCGCCCTGGCCGGCTGGGACTTCGTTCTGCGACGCTGGATCTCCCGGCTCGCCCTGCGGCTGCCGCTCTACGCCGGCGTGCTCCTCCTGGTGGGAGTCGGCGCCTCCCGCCTCACGAGGGCGACCGGACCGACCGCGCGAGGGCCCGTCTTCGAGCCTGTCACAGTCCGCGTGGAAGACCACTCCGTCGTGGCGGGGGAGCCCGTGAGGATTCATTTCGACCGGCCGCTCACGATGCCGTACGGATACCACTACCAGGTCGTCATCGTGCCCCGGGGCGTCGAGGTCTTCGCCTCAGGTCGCTGGTCCTATGTCAATCCCGGTGCCGCCTTCCTTGAGCTCGAGGCCCCCGACCAGCCGGGGGACTACGAAGTCCGTTTGAAACCGCACATGAACGCCGTCCTTTCCTCGTGTCCCCTCTCCGTCCGCCCGGGCGAAACGCCGGAGCGGCCGCCGGATTTCGAGAAACGCTGACGGGTCGGCGGCTGCGGATCCCGGGGCGATCGGGAGAAAAAAATATTTCCGCACCGCACCGAGGCCCGCGCGGGGAGTATTCTCGGGGGACGGCTTCGGGTTGTGCGCTGTGCAGGAATTTCGGCCCGAACCGTCTGAATTTCTGACGCCCGCAGTCCAGCGTCCCGCGCACCGCGGGGCGCGCAACTCCCTGTGTCATCCGCCCTTGCGGCGGATGGTCGGGCTCGACGCCGGGCGGGACCGGAATCTGCAACCTGTCGCTCCGCGCCCTTCCCGCGACACGATACCCATGGAGATCCCCATGAATTCGATCCTTCGAAGTTGCGTCACGCTGACCTGGGCGCTGCGACTCGCCACGTTCGCCGCGGCGATCCTGGTCTGCGCCGCCTCGCTTCCCGCGCAGGATCCCGCGCCGGGGATCGACCCCGAGTTCGCGGCGCGCGAGGACCTGAAGCAGGCGCGCCGCCAGGTGGAGATGTGGCAGGAGATCCGCCGGGAGCATGCGAAACGGCGGGATGCGGCCGTCGCTCCGGCGGCACAGGCGGGGAAAGCGTATGAGACGGCGCGAGCGGAGCGCGAGCTCGCAGATCGGATCGACTCGGCGCTGCGCAACCCGGAAGCGAACCCTTCGGACAAGGTCAAGCGGTTGCTGGCGCACATCAAGAGTGTCGAGGACGATCTGGAGCGCCTCCGCACCACTCTCAAGGAGCGGCCGGGGCACATGGACACGGCGATGGCGCTGGGAGCCACGGCGAACTATCTGGAGCGGCTGTACGCGAAGCGCGACGGGCTGCTGAACGGGACGGGGGAGGAACGGGTCCGGCGCGAGGAGTGGAAGAAGGCGGCGGCCGAGGTGGCGCAGCGCAAGTTTGATGCGTACTGGGACGCCCGCGGGACGTGGTACCGGGCTTCGAACGAGCTCGCGTCCCTGCAGCGCCTGGTCGACGCGGACGACGCGGAGCTCGCGAAGGCGGAGGCCGCGCTGCTGGCGCTCGAGGTCGATGTGCTGGAGCGGTTCCGGAATGCGCCGAGGCCGCATCTCCAGCGGGCGTCTGCCTCGGCAGGCGGCGCGGTCGTGTACGACGCGAGCTGGGTTTCCGAGGAGGAAGTCCTCGACGAACGGATCCGCTTCATGAGCAGGGCCGTGATCGCGCAGGCCGCCGAAATCGGCGTGCAGACGCGCCGGAGGGACAACGTTCTCGACGAGTACATCGCGGCGAGCAATGAGGCGATCGCGGCGATTCAGGCTTACGAGAGCGCGATCTGGACCCAGGCGTACCGGCAGATCGGGATCGACCTCCTCGACTGTGCCGTCTCTCTCGCCCTCGATGCGAAGGACGGCGGGGTGGCCGGCCTCGCCGTGGGGACCGGCGTGGAACTCGCGCACAAGCTCTACGAATGGGGCTCCGGGGACGTCGGCCGGAGGTATGACCTGCCCGCCTCCGGCGCGGCGGGCCCGCCTCCCGCGCACGACCCGACGACGTATGTGGGGGAGGCCGGGAAAGAAGCGATCAAGAGCGCGATCAAGGCCGGGCTCAAGGGGTTCATCGAGGGGACGCGTGCGGGGGCGGCGGACTACCGCCGGCTGAACGTCGCCCAGCCGCTGATCGAGGAGCTGTGGGTCGTGCTCAAGCGCCGCGTGATCTTCAACAACAGGGTCACGGAGGAGGCGATCGTCGTGGTCTTCCGGAAGACGTCGGAGACGCTCATCGTGCGGTCGATGAAGGACCGCGTGAAGGGGGCGATGAATGCGTTCAGGGAGGGGCTGAAGAAGGGTCTCGTGGACGCGAAGGTGCTTCGCAGCATCGGGCGTTCGATGGCGCAGGCGGCCGTGAAGAACTTCATCCAGGAGATGGCCCGGTCCGAGCGCCTGCAGGCCTGGTACGAGTTTGCCGAGAAGGACGCCATCGCGCTCGAGATCTACCGGCAGATGCGCCAGGAGAGCAATCTCCTGCAGTTCGAGAAACTGCAGCTGGAGGCCTATCAGGAATACCTGCGCGAGCTCATGGCCGAACGGGCGCGGCTCAGCGGAACGCGCCGCCTCCGTTTCGACCGCGACGAGGCGGTTCCTGCCACCGCCCGCGCAGGGGACGGGTCGGTGGAGCTCGACCTCCGGCTGTCGTTCTCGAGGCCGGTGGAGACGGTGAGGGTGAAGGTCAACGGCGCCGAGATTGTCGGGTCGATCGGAGCGACGGAGTGGTCCGGAAAGGCGCGGCTGGCGGCCGGGATCGCCGAGGCCGCACTCTCCGTGGAGGCCGTGGACAGCCTCTCCCGGCAGGGAATCGACGCCGATCCCCACACGGTCCCGCAGTACAACACGGGGAATGACCGCTGGTCGGGATGGGAGAGGGGACCGGACAACACGCACACCGTCCGGCTGGGCGAGCGCAAGCCGGGCGTCTCCATCGTGCTGCTGATCGACTGCTCGGGAAGCATGGGTGAGCACGGGCGGCTCAACAGTGCGAAAACGGCCGCGCGGAATGTCCTGAACCCCGACTCGCTCGGACCCGACGACGATGTCGCGCTCTGGACGTTTTCCGGCTCCGAGGCGCAGTTGCGCGTGCCCTTCACGTCGGATCCGGCCCGCGTCGTGGCCGCAGTCGACGCCCTGGGTGCCGACGGTGCGACCCCCCTGGCGCTCGGGATCTCCCGGTCGGGGGACTACCTGCTCTCCGTCGGCCGGAACCGGAAGAAGGTCCTGATCGTGCTCTCCGACGGCGAGGAGACGATGAACGGAAATCCCTTCGAGGCGATGCGCCTGCTCCGTGAACGTGGCGCCGTGGTCAGGGAGGGCGGCCGATGAGAACCCTGATTCTGCTCCTGTCCCTGGCGTGCGCCGCGGCCGCGCAGGACCATGTCGTGGAAGTCGGGAAACTCCCCTACGCCTTCAAGGTGGAGGCCCCCGGCGTCGGATATGTCACCCTGGAATTCACGGATCGGCCGAAGAGCTTCAACCCGCGGATGGTGTTCGGGGAAGAGCGGGCCTGGCCGATCGTCGAAGAGCAGTGCGAAGCCCGCGTGGAGGGGGGAACGATCGACTTCGTCCTCTCGGACCGGTGGGGGACCGTCGCGACGGAGGCGATCAAGTTCCGCGTCGTTTTCACGCCGGAGGACGACCCGAGCGAACCGAACGGGGACTGGGAGCACGCCCGCGCGGTGCGGATCGGGGAAACGGTGTCGATGCGGATCCGGCCGGCGAAGGATCTCGACTGGCTCCGGGTGGAGGTCCCCGAGCCGGGATACCTGACGGCGGAGTTCGAGGGGATCAAGAACACCGTGGAGGCCGGGTTTTACCTCGACCCGACGCGGGAACTGACGACGAACCTTGCCCGGATCGACGTGGCCGGCCAGGTCCTGGTCCGCGTCCGGGAGCGGTGGGGGAATCCCCATCCGGAGCCGTTCCGGCTGACGTTCCGGTTCGAGCCGGAAACCGACCCGGCGGAGCCGAACGACAGGTCCGAGGACGCCGGCCCGCTGGAACTCGGGGAGTGGATGCACGCCCGCATCGCCCCGGCAGGGGACGTGGACTGGTTCGAGGTGACGGTCGAGGATGCCGGCAGCTTCATCTGCGAGGCCGAGGAGCTGAAGGGATTCACCCCGGCGTGGGCGGCGTTCCGGGCCGGGGAGCGCGAGGCCGCGGCGAGCGGCGACGTCATGAACGTCCAGCCGGGGCGGTATCTGCTGCGCCTCACCGAGCGGTGGGGGAATGTGACCCCCCGGAATGTCCTCGTCCGGGTCCGTTTCGTCCCGGAACCCGACGAGGCCTCGCCGAACGACGACCCGAAGGAGCCGGCGAGGATCGAACTCGGCCGGTGGTACGCAATGGCAGTTTCGAGGCCGGGGGATGTCGATCACGTCGTCTTCGAACTTCCGTCGCCGGCCAGGGTCTCGATCGACTTCCTCGGGTCGGTCCCGCGGGATTTCTACGTCGCATTCCGCGCACCCGATGGATCCGAAACCCGGTGGGGGGACGGCCCGCGTGACCTCCCCGCGGGGACCTATCCGCTGGTCCTCCAGGCAAAATGGGGGCACTGGTCGGAAACCCCCTTTCGCTTCGCCGTGACGGCGAGCCCCGGTGACGATCCCGTGGAGCCCAATGACTCCCCGGAACTTGCCACGCCGCTCCAGGTCGGAACCGGGATCGACATCCGGCTCGGTCCGGGATCCGGTGACGTCGACTGGTACGCCGTCGAGATCCCCGGGGACGGCATCCTCTACGTGATCACCTCGGAGGACTCAGGATGGCCGAAGTCGTGCGCGCTCGTCGAACTGCGCGACCCTGAAGGGAAGGAAGCCGGGAAACTCCGGATGGACCCCTATGGCGTGAACCGGTTCCATCCGGTCACGAAAGGGACCTGGCGCCTCCGCGTCTCTCCTCAGCAGAACCGCGTCCCGCCGCTCCAGACGCTCCGGCTGACGACAGCGCTCGTCATCCCGTCGGCGGAGCCGTCCTCCACACCCGGCCTGCTCGACATCGCCGTCATCGGCCTCGACGTCGACGACTCCACCATGACCGCCCTCCGTGCCATGGCCTCGTCCGGCTCCGCTTCGTTCGCCAACACCACCGATCTCACTCAGTTGGAAAAGCAGATGCGCACGATCGTCGAGACGGGGAAGCGCGACGCGGAGCGGAGGAACGCCCCGACGCCCGCGGGCGCAGAGCCACCCGGGACCGGCAGTCCCTGGGTTCGGTCGGTGGGAGGTGGCGTCGCGGGCCTGATCATTCTCCTGATTCTCGTTTTCGTCTGGAGACGGAGCCGGTAGGAGTCGGGACGCCGCCCGGCGGGTCTACGACGAGTGGCTCGCCGCCGCGGCCAGGACGGAAGCCTTCGATGAGACCAGTCGCCCGACCCGGCCGGTCCGCTTGAAGGCGGCCCAGATCGCACGCGGCCCGGACGTCGCTTCGACTCCCCGTCGCGCCCTGTCCGCGTGCGTTCCCGCCAGCGCCGCCTGGCCGTGCCGTTCGAACAGATCCAGGTGAAAGGCAGTCAGGATCACGCCGAGGTGGGTCAGCGCCTGCGGGAAGTTGCCGAGGTGGGCGTGGGTCTTCGGATCGATCTCCTCCGCGAACAGGTGGAGGTCGCCGGCGCGCGCGAGCAGGCGGTCGAAAAGCCCGCGTGCCTCCTCCGCCCTGCCCGTGACGAGGAGCGCGTCGGCGAGCCAGAAGGAGCAGACGAGGAAGGCTCCTTCGCCGCCGCGAACGCCGTCGTCGGTCCGGTATCGCAGCAGGAAGTCTCCGGCGCCGAGTTCGCCCCGGATCGCCGCCACCGTCCGGAGGATGGCCTCCTCTCCTGCGGGGAAACCGAGCATCGGCAGGAGGAGGAGCGCCGCGTCCGTGCCGGGGAGGTCGTACGCCTGACGGAAATGCCCGTCCGCCGGCGAGACTCCCCGTGCCGACACCTCGCGGAGGATCGCCTCCCGGGCGGTCACCCATTCCGGACGTTCGCCGAGCAGCCGGCATGCCCGATCCATCGCCACCCAGGCCATCACCTTTCCGAAGACATGCTGTCTCGGCTCCCCGCGCATCTCCCAGAGCCCCTGTCCGGGTTCCTGCCAGTGGGCCGCCACAAAGTCCGCGAGCTGGGAGAAATACTTCTTCTGCTCCGGGCCAAACCTGCCGCCCAGGCTCGCGTGCGTCCAGGCCCAGTCGAGCACCTCCCCGAACACGTCGAGCTGTCGCTGTCGGAAGGCCGCGTTTCCCACCCGCACGGGCCGGCTCCCGCGGTACCCCTCGAGGTGCTCGAGAGCCTTCTCCTCCAGGGAACACTCCGCCCCGATGCCGTAGAGAATCTGAATCTCGCCGGGACTCTGCTGGCAGCACTTCAGCAGATACCGCCCGAACTGCGCCGCCTCGCCGCTGTAGCCGAGCGCTGCGAACGCGAGCAGGCTCAGGCTGCCGTCGCGGAGCCAGCAGTACCGGTAGTCCCAGTTCCGCTCGCCGCCGATGTCCTCGGGAAGGGACGTCGTGGGGGCGGCGGCGATGGCCCCGGTGGGCGCGTAGGTCAGGAGCTTGAGGGCCAGGACGCTCCGCATCACCTGTTTCCGCCAGGGGCCGGCATAGCGGCAGTACGCCGACCATTCCGTCCAGAAGGCGCGTGTGATCGCGAGGAGCGCGGCGAGCGCGTCGTGAGTCGGCCGCGGGCTGGCGTCGCGGCTCACGACCAGGAAGCGGCGTTCGCCGGCGGCGAGTTCGGTCGTGCCGGAAGCGGAGTCGCGGTCGGCTGCGAGGGGAAGATCCGTGGACAGCCGGGCTCCGCCGGGGAGTTCGAAGCCGCCGTCGGAGGGGCGGAGATCCGGGTGTCGTCGAGCGAACTCCACGGAGAGACGGCAGGCGACCCGGAGCCGGACCCGACCGCGCGTGCACTCCACGATTCTCACGAACCACCCCGGCGCGTTCAGCCTGACGTAGTCGTGGACGCGCGCCCCGGGGACGCGGCCGACCGGCATGAAGTCGGTCAGCGTTGCGGTGCCGTCCGGTCCTTCGAGCGAACTGATGAGGATGTTGGTGTCGCCCTCGTACGTCCGGGTCATTCTCCCGCCGCCTTCGATCTCCGACGAGAGGAACCCCCCGTTCCCGGCATCGAGCATCCGGCAGAACACGGGATCCGCGTCGTGCCGCCCCAGGGCACACCAGTCCACGCTCCCGTCCCGCGCCACGAGGGCGTTTCCATGGCAGTCTCCGACGAGCGCATAGTCCTCGATCGGACGGTAACGCCTCCCGGAATCGGGGAACTGTGGCACGGGGCGATTGTGCGTCATCGCAGGGGTTCCGTCACCCCGTGGACTCAGGGATCCCGCGGCGCGGGCGCCAGGCCGTAAAGCAGCGTGCCGCCGACCAGCCCGGCCAGCGTCGCCAGCGCGTAGAGCTTGCCTTCGCCCAACTGGGCGAGCGCGGTGCCGGGTCAGGCACCGGTGAGCGCCCATCCCGCGCCGAACAGCGCTCCGGCGGCCAGCGTCCAGCGATGGGCCGGTTTTGTTCTCACTTCGTGCGCCCGCCCCGACCGGCGCAGGGCGAAGAGCCCGAGGGCGGAGGTCGCGATCGCGGCTCCCATCACCCCCATGATGTGGAAGTCCTGGAACCGGAACATCCGGGTGATCGCGTCGTAGTCGGTCGCGCGGGACTGATGCAGGACGTACCCGAAAGCGACCCCGAACAGCAGCGTGACGAGGCGGTTCATGCGAACCTCCCCGCGAGCCAGAACACCCCGTTGACGGCCGCCACACCGGCGGCCATGAACCCGATCGTCGCCAGGAGACTCCCCCTGGACCCCTGGGCGAGCCCGACGATCGAGTGCCCGCTCGTTCAGCCCCCCGCCCAGCGGGCGCCGTACCCCGCGAGCGTGCCGCCGACGAACAGGAACGCCAGCCGGACGACCGGATGGCCGCTGATCCCGCTGTCAAAGTCCCCCATCGACGTGACCCACCCGACCTTCCCCGCCAGCGCCGCCCCGAGGAGCCCGCCGAGCGGGATCCCCGCGATGAACCAGATCCGCCAGGGGGCCTTGTAAGCGCTCTGCTGGAAATACCGGATCCGCGGGGCGATCCTGGCGCAGAGCCCTCCGATCCCGGTCGACACGCCGACCGGCTTCCCGGTCGCAAACGCAAACGCGGTCACGATCAGTCCGATCGCGGACCCGGCGACCCACCACGGCCAGGGTTCGGATAGCCATTTCATCGGCTTCTTGCCTCCCTTCCTGCCTGATCGGCGACGGTTGCCCGGACCATGCGCGGAACCGGGGCGTGCATGGTAGCAGCGGACCGGCGCCCCTCAGCGCTGCATCACCGCCGACCCTTCGCGCACACGCTCCCCGGGATGCAGGACCACGGACTCGCCGGCCGCGAGCCCGCTGAGGATCTCGACTTCGAGCCCGCTTCGGTGCCCGACCTCCACCCGTCGCGCCCGCGCCAGGCCTCCCTCGACGACGTAGACGCTCCACTCCGCCCCGCCCGGCTTCATCACGCGGTAGAGCGCGCTCAGCGGCGCGCGCACGACGTCGTCCGCGGACCAGGTCTGGATCGCCACATTCACCGAAAACCCGTCGCCGAGCCGCGGCCGGCGCTCGGGCGGCTCGAGCAGGTCGATCACGACGTTCACGCGCTGCTCCTCCACACCCAGCGCGGAGACTTTCGTGAACCCCGAAGGTTCGACCAGCCGGACGCGCCCCCGGAGCTCGTGAGCGCCCCCCCACCCGGTGATCAGCGCGGCGCTGCCGGGCGAGACGGCGACGGCGTCCGAAGTCAGCAGGTCCGACACGACCTCCAGTGCGGTCGGGTCGGCGATTTCCAGAAGCGGCGTTCCGGGGGAGACCGGCCCGGGGCCTTCGTAGATCACGCGCAGGACGCGGCCGCGGATCGGCGACCGGATCTCGAGCCGCTCTTCGCCCTCGCCGCGCTCGATCCGGGCCAGGGCGCTGACCGCGGTCTCGTGCTCGTAACGGGCGACATCGGCGGAGAACCGGGCGGACTCGACGGACTGTTCCGCCATCCGTTTCCGCACCTCGGCTTCCTCGAGATCCGCGGCGGGGATCGCCATGACCGCGGCCAGCTCCCGCTGGCGTTCGAATTCCTTCCCGGCCAGAGAGAGGGCCGCCTCGGAGCGCCGCCGCTCCGCTTCGGCATGCCCGACCGCCGCCTCGGCAGCCTTCGCCCGGGCCCGGAGTTCGGCGCGGACGCGCGCATCCAGGAGCGGCGGGGAACCCGGGAGGAGGTGCGCCAGGAGATCCCTCGCCTCAATGGCATCCCCGGGGCGCGCCTGGATGCGCTCCAGGTCGCCGGCAATCGGGGCGGTGATCGTATAGCGTTCCCGCGCCCGCGTCCTGCCGTCCTCCTCGACCGCGGCTTTCATCGCCCCGCGCTCGACGCGGGCGATGTCGACGGCGACCGGCTTCGGGCGGAATGCCAGAAAAGTCCCGCCCGCCGCCCCGGCCAGGACGAGCAGAAGGGCCAGTCGCTTCAGCCATGTCTTCATCCGTTCACTCCTTCACTTTCAGAACACTCACAAGGTCCATGCCATCGAGCTTCCTGCGGACGATGAGGGCGGACGCTGCCCCTGCGGCGAGGACGACGAGCATGGCGAAGGCGTAGGTGCGCGGTTCGATGATGAGGGGGAAGCGGTAGAGTTCGGTGTCGAGGGACGCGATCAGGGCGGCCGCGAGTCCGTATCCCATGAGGCAGCCGAGGGGGAGTGCGAGGACGAGCTGGACGGCGAGTTCGCCGAACAGGATGGAGGCGACCTCGCCGCGGGTGAATCCCATGACGCGGAGGGTTCCGAGTTCCCGGCTCCGTTCGGAGAGCATCACGCGCGCGCCGTTGTAGACGACGCCGACGGCGACGATCACGGCGAACAGCACGAGGATGAGCCGCGTCACCATCTGCATCTCCCCGGCGGTCCCCTTGAAGATGTCGTAGGCGGCGGTGCGGAGCGTCGCGCCGGAGACGCGGGGCATCCCCTTGATCTCCCGCCATGTCTGCTCGCGGCGGGCGGGGTCGAGCAGAAGCAGGCCGCCCGAGGCCCGCTCGCCCTCGCGGAGAAGGGACGCGAGAGGGCGGGGGCTCATGTAGGCGGACATCCCCATCATCTCGTCGATCGTTCCGGAGACCGGCACGAAGGCCCGCCTGCGTTCGCCTTCCAGGATCTCGACTTCCAGCAGGTCCCCCGTACGCACCGCGAGTTTGGCGGCGAGGGCGTTGCCGAGGAGGAGCCCCTCGTCGGGGAGGGGGACGTGCCGCAGGTCGGCGTCAAGGAGGCGGCGGAGGCGCGAGTCCGGGGGAAAGCTCTGGATGGCGGTCTCATGGCTCCGGGGGCCGGCGCGGAGGCGGACCGGCGTGTCCCGGATCGGCTCCGCATAAAGCACGCCGGGGATCCGGGAGAGTTCGCGGACGGCGCGCGGCTCGAGCGACCGGTCGAAGGTGACGGTGAGATCCTGGCTCTGGACGCGTTCGAAGCTGACTTCCATGACGTGCTCGAGGGCATCGGAAGAGAAATTCCCGACCACGAGGATGGCCAGCGAGACGGAGATCCCGGCGACCGCGATGGCGGTCGTGACGGGGCGGCGGGCCACGTTTCGAGCGACGATCCGCGCGGGCGGCGACAGCGCGGCCATGATTCCGAGCCGGTCGAGGATCCCGCGCCGGTAGCGGGTCGGGGATTCCGGCCTCATGGCCTCCGCCGGGGGGAGCCGGACGGCGCGCCAGACCGCGACCGCCGCGCCGAGGCCCCCGGCGAGGACGCTCAGCCCCACCGCTTCCAGCGCCTGCGCGGGTTCCACCCTGAAATCCAGCAGGGGGAAGATGAAGAACTCGCCGTAGATCCCCATCATGCCGGTGCCCAGGAGCCGCCCGATCAGGATCCCGAGCCCCGCGCCTCCCAGGACGACGAGGCAGGCGAGGCCGAGATAGCGCACGGCGATGGCGGAGTTCGCGTATCCGATCGCCTTGAGCACCGCGATCTCCTCCCGCTGCGTCGCGATCAGGCGGGTCAGCACGACGTTGACCAGAAAGGCCGCGACACCGAGAAACAGCACCGGGACGGTGCCGCCGATCGAGTCCAGCTGCTTGAGTTCCTCGTCGAGATACCGCGCGGAGGTCTGCCGGTCGCGCCCGTACGCCGCCCGTCCGCCCCAGGGGGCCAGGATCAGGTCCACGCGCTCGGCGGTCGTCTCCGGCGAGGTTCCGGGGATCAGTGTCAGGCAGACGTCGTTGAACGCCCCATCCATGTCGAACGCGGACGCAAGGGCGCTCCGCGACATCCAGAGAACGCCGAACCGCCGGTGATCGGGAAAGAGCGCGCCGGGGGCGATCTCGTATGTGTACTCCGGGGAGAGCGCGATCCCGGCGATCTCGAGGCGATGCCGCGTCCCGCCGAGAACCGCGTCCAGCGACTCCCCCGGTTTCAGCCCGTGCGCGCGCGCAAACGACTCGCTCACCAGAACTTCGCCGCGCCGCGCGGGGTCCGGCCACCGGCCGTCGCGGAGCGCCAGGTCATTGAGCGCCGGCCGCCCGGTCTCAGGAATGGAAACCAGCCGCCCCGACGCCGTCTCTTCCATTCCCCGCACACTGAGCGTGACGTCCTTCACCACCCGTGTCTCCACCACCGCCACGCCGGGAACATCCGCCAGCCTCCGGCCGACCGCATCCGGCGCGCTCGCCACCCCCGCGAACAGGTCCGCGAATCTCGACCGCTCAAACCAGGCGTCCCGGCTCTCCCCGAGCGAGGCCCTCACGCTCCGCATGCAGACGAACGACCCGATCCCGCACGCCACCACAAGCGCAATCGCCCCGAGCTGCGACCAGAGCCGGAGCGTGTCCCGCAGCATTTTCCGGTCGATCGCCCTCACCAGTCGAGCTCCGCCGGGGACTGCGGGGTTTCGTTCCTGCGGATCTCGACGATCCCCCCGTCCGCCATCCGCGCCACCCGGTTGGCCATCCCCGCGATCGCCGCCGCATGCGTGATCACCGCCGTCGTCGTCCCCAGCTCCCGGTTGACGCGGTCGAGCACCTCCAGCACCAGCCGCCCCGTCCGGATGTCCAGCGCCCCCGTCGGCTCGTCGCACAGCAGCACCGCCGGACGTTTCGCCACCGCCCGCGCGATCGCCACCCGCTGCTGCTCCCCGCCGGAGAGTTGAGAAGGGAAGTGGTCGAGCCGTTCGGAGAGCCCCACGAGGCCGAGCGCCTCCTCGGGGGTCATCGGCGCTTCCGCGATGTCCGTGACGAGCGCGACGTTTTCCCGCGCCGTCAGGGAGGGGACGAGGTTGTAGAACTGGAACACGAACCCGACGTGGCGCCTTCGGTAGTCCGTCAGCGTCCGGTCGTCGGCTTCGGTCAGGTCCCTGCCCTGAAACAGGAACCGGCCGGACGTGGCGCGGTCCAGCCCGCCCAGAATGTTCAGGAGCGTGGATTTCCCGCTCCCCGAGGGACCGAGAATGACGAAGAACTCGCCCGCCGCGAGGTCCAGGTCGACACCCTGCAGCGCCCGGACTTCCACCTCGCCCATGCGGTAGATCCGCGTCAACGCGCGGGCCTGCAGCACCGCGGGCGTGGGGCCTCCCGGCGTCCCCTCCTGCGCCGGGGCAGGCTCCGACCGGTCCTTTGAAATCGGCATCGTTGTGGCCCGCAACAGACGGGATGGCGACGTGGCCGCCGAGGCAACCCGGCGGCGGCAGGACCCCCGACTCTACACCGGCAGTGGCGCTCTGCGGGGAGGAAGTCCGGCGTCGTTCGTGACCAGGGGCCTCGGGTCCGTCAGGGAATCTCCGGCCGTGTACTCCTGCGCCCGCCGGCGCGTGCGGATTCCGCCTGCGAGGACCCGTTTCAGCGGCGACCGACAGAGGCGTACCGGGTCGGGTCCGGCACGCCGGCGGCGCGAAACCCACGGCGGCGGAGGACGCAGGCATCACACGCTCCGCACGCGAGTCCGCCGCGGCCCGGGTCGTAGCAGGAGTGCGTGAGGGCGTAGTCGACCCCGGCGCGGACACCGGCCCTGATGATCTCCGCCTTGGTCAGCCGGACGAGCGGCGCGTGGATCCGGAACTTCTGCCCCCCTGCCGCCGCGCGCGTCCCCGCGTTCAGCGTCTTCCGGAACGCCGCCAGAAACGCGGGGGTGCAGTCCGGGTACCCGCTCGAGTCGAGCACGTTCACGCCGATCACCAGGTCGCGCGCCCCGATCGTCTCCGCCAGCGCCGCAGCGAACGCGAGGAAGATCGTGTTCCGCGCAGGGACGTACGTCGCCGGGATCCCTCTCCCGATCCCCCGGCGCCGCGGCACCGCGATCGACCGGTCCGTCAGCGCAGACCCGCCGAACGCGCCGAGATCGATCGACACCACGCGGTGGTCCCGGATCCCGAGGTGCCGCCCCACCTTTCGCGCCGCCGCAATCTCCACCGCGTGGCGCTGCCCGTATCGAAACGAAAGGGCGTGCAGCTCAAACCTCCCGCAGAGCAGCGCCCCGGCGGTCGCGGAGTCCAGGCCCCCGGAGAGGAGGAGCACGGCGGGTTTCATTCCCAGAGATTACCCGGACGCGGCGGACCTTACTTCGAAAGCGATTCGAGAATTTCTTTCCACTCCTCGGATCCATGAAGTGCCGCGAGCTCCGGATCGGCCTCCAGCTCGGCCCGGGTCACCGTGTCCGTCGCGGCCGCGGACCGGAGCAGCAGGATCGCCTTCGCCCGGAACGCGCTCACGATCTTCGGGTCGAGTTCCTCGGGGGTCCCACCCCGTGCATCCAGCCCGGTGCTGCGCAGGGCGACGACGCGCGCGTGGCGGATCAGCCAGCGCGCCAGGGCCGCACGGAGCCCTTCGTCTGTCCGCGCCCGTGTCGCATCCGCTTCCGGCCACTGTTTGAGGAACCGCTCCATCCGGTCGATCCTCTCCGCCAGCACCGGGTCCTGCTGGTGCAGCGGGAACTCGGTGTCGCCCCCGTACTTCAGGCCGCTGTCAGGGTGGAGGAACGCCGACTCCGCGTGCCGGGCCGCCGTCCAGGCGCGGCATCGCGCGACCGTCTCGCGTTCCGCGTCCGGAGTGACCGGGTGATCCTTCACGAAGCGTTTCGCGATTTCCAGGTTTGCCCCGGTCAGCTCGAAAATTCCCTGTTCACCCTCGAACAGCCCGGCCGCGGCCGTTCCCGACCATGGTGTCGAGACGCCTTTCATCGGCACGACGATCAGGAACGCGATCCCCTCCGGGAACGCCTCGGCGCTGCCGGCGGGGGCCGGAGTCGAAATGAACAGCGGAAGGGTCCCGCCGGCCCCGACGCCGGGGGCGCGCAATATCTCCCGAAGCCTGAACGGAACCTGGTTCGAAACGGGCGTTCCCGGGGACTCCGCGATCGCCACCAGCTCTGCACGGGCGAGCAGTCCCTCGAGGTCGACCCCGGCCGCTCTGGAGGCCCAGAATGCGCGCGCGGTCTCCAGCCGTTTCCGCGCCGTCTCCGCCTGCTCAATTTCCCAGGCCTCATGGGCGGCCCGCCCCTCGTCATACCATCCGCGGATTTCTTTCAGCACTTCCTCGGTGAACGGCTGGCGGCACCGTCCGGTCGTGGACGGGAGCGGCGATCCAGGTTCTGCGGGGTGCAGGGCGACGACAAAGCGATCCCCGACCTTCGGCATTTCCTTGAACTCCGCTTCCCGCCACGCCGGGAGGCGCGAATCGTTTCCGCAGATCCCGATAGGGAACGGCCAGGTCGGTGTCCACCGGATCCGGGTGCGGTCCTGGGACTTGTCCCCGGAGAGGAGCTGAAGGACCCGGACCTCGACGGTGGGGGGCCGGTCGTTGGTGTATCTGCCTTCGGGGACGGCCACGATTTCGACCACGGCCAGGTCGGACTTCATCCCCCCGGCACGGTTCCAGTCGCGGCTCAGGATCCCCTTCTGAAGCTCGGCGAGTTCCTCGAGACTGACCCCCTCGAGAGCAGAGTCAGGCTCCCCGGCGCGGGAAGGGGAGATCAGGAGGGCGGTGACGGCGGTGACGGCGGCCAGGAAACGGGATGCGCGCATGTCCGGGGCTCCTTGTGAGGTCCCCCCTTGGACGCCGGCGCGCCGTCCGGGTTCCCGGACTTCAGCAGCGCGTCCGCATCGACTCCCGGGACCGCTCGTGCGCCGCGGGGCTCTCGAACCCCTTGGAAGTCGAGTGCGCCCACGCTTTGTCGATGTACGGGACCGCCTCCGGCGTCTTGCAGGCGGTGTCGCCGTGGTCGACCTCGACCGTCCCGATCCGTTTCGCGGCGAGCGTCGCAGCCTTCCGCAGGGAGGCATCGCGGCATCCGATCGCGATGACCGCGCGGTTCATCGCCTCGCGCTCGCCGTCCGGGGATTCATGGATCGACTTCTGGATCGTCGCCAGCCGCTCCGCAAACCACGCCGCGGGGGTCGCCTCGTCGCACATCGCCATCGCTCCGACCAGAAGCCAGCCGGAACAGCGGAGCAATTCGTCTTTCGAGGCGAGCCACGCATCAGCCCTCGTCCGGGCGTGCGGGCTTTCGGCCGCAAGGTGGGCGACGTAGCCGTGGCACATCGCCGCGGAAGGCGCCGCCGCCCAGCGGTCGAGGTCCGCGGGGGTGATCTGCGCGGGGTCGGCGATCTTCACGGCCAGGTTGCGCGCGTCGAAATTCCCGGTCTTCCAGAGCGCGAGGGCGAGTTCATGGTCGACCCGGATCCGCTTCACGAGCATTTTCAGCGTGGCAAAACTCACCCCAAACATCGGCTCCGAGGCGCCGTGGCGCGCGTACGTCTTCCGCGTCTGCGCCGAGCCCGCCTTCTCCAGAGCGGACATCGCCTCCGCGAGGGACAGGCGCGTTCCGGCGGCCTTGTTCGACTTCGGGGTCGAGCGGGCGGTCGGCGCCGTCTTCGTCTTTGCGGGCATCGGTGGGCTCCACGCTGGGTGAATCGGGAAACCGGGCGACTCCGGCGTCGCGCGGGCCCGCCAGTCTACCCGTTTCCCCGCGGGGTCCGCCGGCCGATCGATGCGGTCCCGGCCCGGCGGGCCCGGTAGAATCCTCCGGAGAAGGAGTCGCCGATGGCCGTCTGTCCGATCTGCGCGCTCGAGCATCCGGCCGGGGCGTGCGCGACCGTCATCGCCGGGACCGTCTCCCCGGGCGGGACCGTCCTCCCCTCGGGAGGTTCCGCGGGGGAGGGGGCGGCGGGGCTGCGCGCGGGTTCGCGGGTCGGCGCGCGCTACGAGATCGTGTGCCTCCTCGGTCGCGGGGGGATGGGGGCCGTCTACCGCGCCCGGGATCTGACCCTCGGCCGGCAGGTCGCGCTCAAGGTCCTCCTCGGGGCCGGCGTCGCCGGAGAGGATGAAATCGCCCGCTTCCGCCTCGAAGCCTCCGCCCTTGCCTCCCTCGCCCATCCCGGGATCGTTCCGGTTTTCGACTCCGGGCAGGAGGACGGGAGGCCGTATTTCGCTATGGAGCTTGTGGAGGGCCGCTCTCTCGAAGCGGTGTTGAAGACGGAGCGGATCGGGCTCGAGCGGGGGCTGGGGATCATCCGGGATGTGGCGCGGGCGCTGGCGTTCGCGCACGGGCGCGGGCTGGTCCACCGGGATGTGAAGCCCGGGAACATCCTCCTCGACGCGGCGGGGGCCGCGAGGCTGACGGACTTCGGCCTGGCGCGACGCATCACGGAGGCGAGCGGGCTGACGCTGTCCGGCGCCGTGCTCGGGACGCCGGCGTACATGGCTCCGGAACAGGCACGCGGGGATGCGCGGGGGGCCGATGCGCGGTCGGACGTCTACTCGCTCGGCGCCGTGCTCTACCAGCTCCTGACCGACGAGCCGCCCCACCGGGGCGCTTCGCTCGTCGAAATCCTGCGCTCTGCCGCCGAGGACGATCCCGTCCCGCCGCGCCGACTCGCTCCGCGGACTCCGCGCGACGTGGAGACCCTCTGCCTCCGCGCTCTGGCCCGCGAACCGGGACGCCGCTACCCGGACGCCTCGGCGTTCGCGGACGACATCGACCGGTTCCTCCGCCGCGAACCGATCCTGGCGCGCCGACCCTCTCCCGTCTATCGCGCGCTGCGGTGGGTGCAGCGGAACCCCGTCCCCGCCGCGGCCCTGGCCGCCATTCTCTTCGGCCTCCTCCCCTGGGGGGCGTGGGCCTGGTCCCGGCCGGGGGAGGTCACCATCGAGGTCACATCGCGGGGCCTCCCTGTATCCGGCGCGGTGGTGACGCTCGGCGACCGGACGCTCGCGCCCGGCGGCGGCGGCGCGCGCGGCCGCATTCCCGCCGGTACCCACCGCGTCCTCGTCCGCGCCCCCGGGTACCGCGAGAGCGAACGGGCCCTCACCGTCACCCGCGGCGGTACCCACCACCTCCAGATTCCCCTCGACCGCGAGCAGGGCATCTTCGAACTCGAGGTCCAGCCGGCGGGGGGAAGCGTCTACGTCGACGGGGTGGACTTCGGGTCCCGCCTCCGGGGGTTCGCGGTGGACACGGGGGTGCGGGAGATCGTGGCGCGGAAAGAGGGACGTCATGATGCGTTCCTGGACTGGGAAGCGCGGGTGGGCGAGCGGACCGAGGGATACCTCCACCTGCCCGAGGCCTGTCCCTGGTCCCGGCGGCTCCGCGGTGACAATCACTGGATCTCCTGGGTCGGCGACGCCGACGGCGATGGACGGCAGGACCTCATGTACCGGAATTTCGGTTCGCATGTCCTGGTCTCCCCCTGGGACGGGCGCGTCCTCGGCACCGTCCATCTGGGGACGACCACCATGCGTCCCTCCGAACTCGCCGACCTGGACGGGGACGGCGTGAAGGATCTGGTCGCGCAGTGGGTCGATCCGGAGGACGGAGCGCATGTGGAGGCGTGGTCGGGCGCCGTCGACCCGGGCCGCGCGCTGCCGCAGGAACTCAGACCGCTCTGGAAGTGGCACCGTCCTGCCGACGCCGAAGTCAGCTTCGGGATCTGCTGGACCCGTCCGCTCGTCGTGGCCGCGGGGGCCGCACCGTCCCCGATGGTCATCACGACGTCGGACGTCCGCGACGAGATCCGGGGGAATGCCGGGCGGGACGGAACGCTCGCCTGGCGGACCCCCCTGGATGACTTCCCGCTCGGCAGCGTGGCGCTGTCCGGCCCGGACGGCCGCGCCCGGATCGTCGTCGCCTTCGCGGGCGCTCTCGTCGCTCTCGACGCCGAGACCGGGGCCGCGCTGTGGAAGGCCCCCGCCGGCATCGCCCCATCGCTCGAGGACGCCGGGTGGCACCCGCTCCTCCGGCGAGGCGCCCTCGACGGCCGACCGTTCCTCGTCGCCGCAGAACTCGACGGCGAGCCGGGGGACGACATCGCACTCGCCGCCTGCGACGCGGGGCAGGGGAGGAGGACCCTCCTCGCCTTCTCGGGAAAGGACGGACGGCCGCTCTGGTCCGGGCCTGACCTGGCCTTGCTCAACGGCTGGGCCGAGGGGGTCGCGGACGTCAACGCCGATGGCACCCCCGACTTCTTCGTACGCGCCCGCGATCCCGAGCGCACCGCGCTGGTCGACGGACGGTCGGGACAGACGCTCTGGAGCGCCCCCGGCCCCCTCTGGCCCGCGCTTCTGGACCTCCCCGGCGGCGTCACGCCGGTGACGGTCGGTCCGGAAGCGATCGAAATCCGGAGTCCGGCCGACGGGACGGTCCGGCACCGGATGGTGCAGCGGGCCGCGCGCCGGGGGACCGCGGTGGCAGCGGACTGGGACGGGGATGGCCAGCGGGAGGTGGTTGCGTCGTGCGCGGATGGCACCGTCGCCGCCTGGGCGGCCGATGGGACGCGCGTCGGCTCCTGCCTCCTTCCCGGTCCGGTCCGGCTGCATCCCGGGCCCGATGCCGGGGGGGATGGATTTCCGGACATGCTCGGTCTCGGCGAGGTCTTCGCCGTCCTGACCGGTCCCGCGGTGGCCTGGTCCCGCACGTCCCGCATCGCCATCAACGCCCGCCCCCTCGTCGCCGATTTCTCGGGCGACGGACGCCCGCAGGTCGCGGTCTACGCGGATTTCGGGGACGACCGGTCCCTCGAGATCCTCGATGCGCGCGACGGCCGTCGACGCGCCCGGGCCGGCCCCGCCCGCTGCTTCCAGCCCCCCGTCCTCCTCCCGCGCGCCGACGGCGGCTCGGACCTGGTCGCCCTTCTCCAGGACGGCGCCGACGCCGAACTCGTCCACCTCTCCGGCCGCGACGCCGCCGTCCTCCGCCGCGCACCCGGTCCTCTCGCCTACGGCCAGCCCGGTCTTGCCGACCTCGACGGAGACGGACGCCCGGAAATCCTCTCCATCGGCTGGCAGACTCCCCACGCGCTCCGCGTCCTCGACTCGTCCACCTGGGAGGTCCGCTGGACTCTCCCCGGGTCAGACGGATGTTTCCACGCCCCGCTCTTCGTCGATCCCGGCACCTCCCAAGGTCCGGGCCTCCTCATCCGGTTCCTCGACGGCCGCTTCCGGTTCGCCTCCCCGCGCGACGGCGCCGCCCGCTGGGAAGTCTCCCTCGGTCCAGGCCTGGTCGGACCTCCTGCTCTCCGGGACCTCGACGGGGACGGCCGGCAGGAGATCGTCACGACCGCCATCGCCTCGGGGTGCGACCTCGTCGCGATCCGCGCGGAGGACGGGCAGGAACTCTGGCGGTCCGAAGGATTCGGGGGGTACGCGACCACACCCGTCTTCTGCGAGCCCGACGCGACCCGCTCCGTCGCGATCCTCGTGGCTTCGCGCCCCCGCGGCCTCGCCCTCCTCGACGCGGGCGGCCGCCCCCGCTGGACCTGGGTCCCGCCTCCCGCCCTCGGGAAGCCCGTCGCGTGCGACGCAGGTCCGGGAGTCGCCGACCTTGACGGGGACGGGCGTCTCGAAGCGCTCTGCGCGTTCATGGACGGGACGCTGCGCATCTTCGACCTTCGCACGGGCACCCTCCTTCGCACCTGGCGGACCGGTGAAAAGCGCATGGAGGGCGGGTGGGCGATCCTGGATCTCGAGGGCGACGGACGGCTGGAGATCCTGCTCGCCGGGGGGGACGGGTCGCTGACGTGCCTGCGGACGCCGCGGGGGGGAAAGTAGCGGGGGAGGATCTGCGGGGCGGCTCGGGAGGTGGGTGGGCTCCACCCCCGATCCTCGAGCCCCCCGCTCCCTCAGTCCCTGACCCTCACCTGGAGCCGATTCTGCGAGCTGCCTCCGAAATTTTTCAGCCAGAACGCCATGGCGTGATGCAGCGAGTCGCACGAAGCGCGCGGCCGGAAATCGCCGAGGTAGGACACCACCGATTCCGCGGAGTCGTCGTCGACCAGGAACGGATCGGGCGCGCCGTCCAGGTTGTGCCACCCGAGGTCATCGCCATCGGGCTGGAACTCCTGATAGTAGACGCGGTCCTGGTCGAAGAAGAAGAGGCCGACCGATGCCTCGCCGACAAGGGGGACCGGCAGATCCATGAAGGAGGGACTGAGCCAGCCGATGGGGATGTCGAGCTGGAAAGGCGGGGCGAACCCCGCGCCCGCCGCGGGGACGAACGATTCGCCGAGGGGAAGGCCTGTGTCGCCCGCGCGGAAGCGGCGCGTGCGGATGGCCGGCGCGTAGCCGTCACTCTCGTGAAACTTGCTCTCGTGGAAGAACACATGGACGTCGGACGCCCCGTGCGCCCGGTCGCCGTCGTCCTCACCCGAAACCGGGTCGAAGCTCCCGATCTCGCTTCCCGGAGGCGTCACCGCCACGCGCAGGAGATCGAAAGGACCGGTCGACTGCAGATCCGGCCGCAGGCTGTCGATTTCGACCTCGCCGGCGCCGACGCCGGTCCGCCGGGCGAAGACGCGCCAGTCGGTTCCCGCCGTGGGGTCGACGTCGTTGACGTAGAACGCGACGACATTCCCGCCCTCGCCTGAATCGGCCGCGATGAAGCCCCAGGGCGAGTCGTCCGAGAACGCGTAGAAGGAGAGGGCCCCCTGGGGGAACGACTGGAAGAGGGAGGTCGCCGTCGCCGGGAGGACGCCGCCCGCAGGATCCAGGTCCGCGGTGAGCCGGACGATGTGCATGCGGTCCTCGGTGGAATCGCTGTGCTCGATGAAAAGGTTCATGACGTCGGGATCGGACTGAACGCCGCAGATGTAGCCGAGAGCCGACTGGAACTGGAATCCCGAGGCTGCCGAGAAGCCGCCCGTGAGGGGGGGGCTGACGCGGATGGCGGCGCTGACGCGCCCCGAGAGCGGCGGGATGGACGCGGGAGGAAGGCCGTCTTCGTCCAGACGCGCCGGGAGGTACTGGCAACTCCAGATTCCAAAATGATCGTCGGCCGAGGGGCCCGTGGGCGCCATGTCGACAGGTTCCGACCACGCCGCCCAGATGAAGTCCCCGTTGCGGGAGATCCGGCTGGAGAAGTCGAAGCCGGCGGAGTCGGAGATGTCGTCGTCCTCGGCGTCCAGCAGGAGGGCGTCGACGACGAGGCCGGTTGCGGGATCGATTTCCGAGAGCAGGTACCGCCCGTCCGCGACGATCTCCCCGAAGGTGGCGTCGTCGTCCGCTTCGAGGTACAGGGTCGTGATCACGGTGCGGGCCAGACCTTCGTCCGACCCGTAGACGGAGTGGCGGCTGGTGTTGAAGTTGCCGGCGAACATGCCTCCGTGCTCGGTGAACGCCGCGCCGGACTGGATCACGTCCCCGGCGGCGGAGCTCGGCGTCGAGAGCGCGAGGGCGGCCGCCGGGAACGCGGTCCCCGCGGCGAGGTTGAACGTGAGGGCCTGGACCGTCGTGTCCACACCCGTGGAGAGCGAATACCAGTCCTGGTGGAAGACCGGGGTGTGCCCGGCCAGGCTGCCCGCGTCCGCCCTCGAGGACAGCGTGTAAAACAGCGTGTTGTTGCAGGAGATGAATTCGTCACCGACGACGGTTTCTTCGCTCTGCACCCCCGAATCCGAGGCGCCGAAGCCCAGGGTGGAAACGCGGAGGTCCGGACCCGGGACGAGCGGAAGCTCGGGATCGCCGGGCTGGCCGAGGTCCCAGGTGACGGTGGCGATGTACCGGTCCTGCTGCATCCCGGCGACGCCGGGGTCGTTGTCCTCGATCTGAAGCCAGAACACCGCGAGCCCCGTGGTGGCGTCTCCCCAGTCGTAGGACGGCCCGAGGACGGACCACCGGGCTTCGCCCCGCAGCCCGTCGGACACCAGACCGTAGATATACGCGTCCTCCGAGAACGGGGGGAACGTCGAGTCCTCCAGGTTGCTGATCCGGACTCCGGGCGCCTGAAACCCGTAGTTCGCGGCGGGCTCGTGGCAGAGGCTGACGTTGAAGTACGTCGCGAAGAGGCAGGCGTTCGCGTCGTCGCCCCCGCCCGTGGCCACGTCCAGCGCCTTCCAGATGATCACCGCGTCTCCGTTGCGCTCCCGGGCCGGCTCCGAAGGATGGTCCGACGTGTTGAGGAAGGCGACGCAGATCTCGGAGGCGATGACGGTGCCGAGGTCCGTGTCGGAGGCCGTCAGGGCGATCGGCGTCGTCCAGGACTCCCCGTCGTAGTAGTTGGCCCACGCGATCCCCGAGGCCCCGCGGTACGTCGCCATGGCCGTGCCGCGGTCGCCATTGTGGACCACGCGCAGCTGGCCGGCGCAGGCGTCGCCGGACGGGCTCATCGCCCGCTGGTCGTCCGCCACGTTCCCGTTCTGCACCGGGGCGCCGGGAAAATCGTCGGTCGTGGAAATGCCGCCCGCCTGGACCACGGTGCTGCGCTTCGTCTTCTTCCGACACCCCGTGACTCCGGCGACGACCAGTGCGACAAGGGCGACGACAAGGGCGGTCCGAGCGGACAGGCTCATGGGGGTCTCCGGGAATCTGGGGAATCGCCTCCCTGTAACCGGTCCCGCCTGGTGCGTTTAAACAGACCCGGGCCCTGTCCGGCATGCCTCGCCCCGTCGGACCGCACGCCGCCTGTTTCCCCGCTGTTCCACCCACGACGTCGATCTCAAGCACAACCTCCCCCATCGCCTTCTCCGCATGCGCCCGGTTGACCTTGACCTGCAGCCACGACTTTCCCGAGTCGCGTTCGACCGCGAAGACGGGCGCCAGGGTCTTCAGCGCCGTCTGTCCCCACGCCGCGAACCGCGACATGTACGCGTCACCCTCGAACGTCTCGTCGAGCCACCGCAGCGCGACGCCGGTGTGACACGCATCGTTGATCACCACCGCCGGAAAGAGATCGACCTTCGCGAGGTCCGCCGCCTGCGGGCCGTGCCCGATCTCCCACGGCATCCCATGCCCGCCCGTCTCGATCGCGCCGCATCCCGACAGGGACTTCAACTCCCTGTCGATGAACGCCTGGTCGCGCTCCGACCTGCCGTCCGCCCCGCCCGCGAAGGCCAGCTGCCGCCTGGGGAACCGAAGCGCCCCGAGCCGCTCCTCGGTGTCCGTCGCGGCACTCTTCTCGACACCCCACCGTGGTGCTTCGAGACGGCCCCGGCGACCGGATGGAACGGATCCCGGGCGTCGAATCCGGCGAGGACGACATGGTCGCCGGCGAATGCGGGCGCCGTGAAGAGAAGGACGGCGAGGGCTATGCGCACGGGTGTCTCCGGGAATCGTCTGCCGCGGGTGCCGGGATCGAATTCGCCGCTCCGTCGGCCTCCGGAGCCTGTGGGGCGATGCCCCTTCACGAACGGTTCACTCCAGGCCCCTGGAGGGGCTCAGATCAAGCGCCGCGGCGGTCGTCCCCCCTCTATTTCAACGCGCGGAGGAGATCGGGGAGGTCCCCGATGGAGACCCCGTCCGCCACATGTGCGGGACTGGACCATGAGAATCTAAAGTCGAACTTTGGATATTCATGGAACAGCGCGCTCTCATCTGAGACGGGTCGGCCCGCGTTCCCGCGGGATCCGAGTCCTCGACATGCCCCGCGGCGGATTCCCGGGGAAGAACCGGGTGCCTTTCCACGTAGACCCGGTTGAGCCCGCGCAGGATCCCGTGTCCCCGTCCCGGAGGCGTCTCATGATCCGACTGGCTGCTGCCGTCTGCGCCCTCTCGCTCTTCCTCACCCCCTCCCGGGCGGACGAGGTCACCACCGCCGACGGGCGCAGGCTCGTCGGCGTGATCCAGAACGAGACGGAGGACGAGCTGACCGTCCTCACCTGCAAGGACGGCCCGATCCGCGTGCTGATCTCCGACATCCGGTCGCGCAAGGCGGGGAAGACCGCGTACGACGACTTTGAGGCGAAGAAGGGGGAGTTCGAGGACACGGCCGAGGGGCACCTGAAGCTGGGGAACTGGTGCCGGGACAAGGGGCTGGCCTGGGAGGCACGGCTCGAATGGCGGAAGGCCGTGGCGCTGGACCCTGAGAGCGAGGCGGCGCGGAAGGCGCTGGGTGACCGGAAGGGGAAGGAAGGGTGGACGACGTTTGAGGACCAGCAGAAGGCGAAGGGGCTGGAGTTCTTTGAAGGGAAGTGGCTGGCGCCGGACGCGATCGCGAAGGTGATGCGGGCCCGGCACCCGGCGCAGGGGTGGGTGCTGACGGCCACGTACCGGGGGGACACCGACGCGGCGTTCCTCGAGTCGTGGGGGGAGAGGACGAAGGAGGCCTCGAAGTTCATGTGGGAGCTGACGGAGGGGCAGATGTACGTCGCGCAGATCACGATCACGGACAACGGCGGCCCGGCGGATTTCACGATCGTGAACAAGGATCTGACGAAGGCGAAGCCCGGGGAGTACTACGCCATCACGATCGGGAACACGATCGAGGCCCCCGGGAAGATCCTTGCGTACACGTTCTTTCACGAGCTGATCCATCTCAAGTACCGGCGTCCGGAGCACTGCGACAACTGCCGGCACTGCATCATGAGCAGCGATCCCACCGCGTCGCGGCTCTGTGACGACGGCGACCACAAGTCCCGCCAGGCGAAGTCCTGCTGGGGCGCGATCCGCGAGTTTCACAGGAAGGATCTCGCGCTTCAGCCCCTCACGCGAAAGGCGAAGATCGGGCCCGTGCCCGACACCAAGGTGATCGTGAAGGACCGTCCGCCGGCGAAATAGCGTTCTCGCCGTCCATCCCTGCCGGCTTCGGTCACGCTGGGTCCCTTTCCCCCGCATTCGTTTCCCTTTGCACTTTTCCCTTTGCACTTTTCCCTTTGCACTTTTCCGTTTGCACTTTTCTGTTTGCAGTTCTCCTTGTTCCATGTCCCTCCCCCCCCCACCATCCTGGAGCTCTCTCTCCCCATGTGCAGAAGCATCCGCACCCTCTTCAACTTCCTCCCCCCCGCAACCGACGCCGAAATCCGCTCAGCTTCGCTGCAGTTCGTCCGGAAACTCAGCGGGTTCCAGTCGCCGTCGCGGGCGAACGCGGAGGCCTTCGAGCGCGCCGTGGAGGAAGTCTTCGGCTCGGCCCGGCGGCTGGTCGATTCGCTCTCGACAGTCTCGCCTCCGCGGGATCGCGCGGTCGAGGCGGCGCGGGCGAAGGCGCGAACCGCGGCTCGTTTCGGGGCGCCGCCACGCGAGGCGTGAGTCCGGGCGGTGGGCCGTCGATCATGCGGGATGATCCGCAATCGGCGAGGCCGGCGTTGCCATCGGATGGGGACCGGCTTCTACGACGCTGCTCCTCGCCGCTACCCGGCACATCCCGGCCGGGACTCCCCGAGTCGCCGCACGCGCTGTGGCGCGGCAGCGCCCGAATTCGCCTGCCCAAGATCCGGTGCCACTGCTTGAGAGGCGCTTTCGATTCCCACTGATCTACAAATTTAGGTCTCGCTAAGTCCTAAAAATGATGTATAAAGGTCTTATGTACTCCCGAATGCTGGCTCCTCCCGAGGGGAGTTTCCTTCTGCTCGGGCCGCGGGGCGTTGGAAAGACCGCCTGGCTGCGCAGCCGGCTCACAGATGCGCTGTACTTCGATCTCCTCCATCACGAAACCTGGACCGAATTGCTCGCCTCGCCGGCTCGCCTCGACGAGAGGATCCCGAAGTCCCACCGCGGATGGGTCGTACTCGATGAGATCCAGCGCCTGCCCCTCCTCCTGAACGAAGTTCACCGGCTCATCGAGTGCCGCGGCCTCCGTTTCGCCCTCAGCGGTTCAAGCGCCCGCCAACTCCGCCGCCGAGGTGTCAATCTTCTCGCTGGCCGCGCCCTGACCAGAGCGATGCACCCCCTGACTGCTCACGAACTCGGCGCCGACTTTGATCTCGTGAAGGCTGTCCAGTTTGGCTGCATGCCCCGGGCCTGCACCGATCCCGCCCCTCGCGACTACCTCAAGAGTTACGTCGCCACATGGCTGACCGAGGAGATCCGGGAAGAAGGACTTGCCAGGAACCTTGGGAGCTTTGCGAGATTCCTCGAGGCCGCCAGCTACTCCCAGGGAGCCGTCCTGAACATGGCGTCCGTCGCCCGCGATTGCTCCGTCAACGCCAAGGTCGTGCAGGACTACTTCGAGATCCTGGAAGACCTGCTCGTGGCCGTCCGCCTTCCCGTGTTTTCCCGACGCGCCAAGCGACGGATCGCCCATCACCCCAAGTTCTACTTCTTCGACGCCGGTGTGTTTCAGGCTGTGCGCCCGCGCGGTCCGCTCGACGCGCCATCCGAAATCCGGGGACCGGCGCTCGAAACGCTCCTCCTCCAGCATCTCCGCGCCTACAACGACTACGGCAACCTCGGGTACGCCCTTCACTACTGGAGAACACCACAGGAACAGGAAGTCGATTTCGTCCTCTATGGGGAACGCGGCCTGCGCGCATTCGAGGTGAAGGCGTCCGAGCGCGTGCGAAGCGAGGACTTTGCAGGGTTGCATCAATTCCAGGAGAAGTTCCCGGAGGCACGAGCCTGCCTGCTCCACCTGGGCAGCAGGCGATGGCGTGAGCGCGGGGTCGACGTCGTCCCGTTCGCGGACGTCGCGATGGATCTGGAAACCTGGCTCTGATTCGCCGCGATGGCGAACTTCAGGGGGTCAGTCCTGATCTGACTGAGAAACAACCCGGGGCTCGCGAATCGGCAATCGGGGACCCGGCGCGAAACCTCACTGGGCGATTGAGCGCGACCTCGACAGGCGATTGACCTGTCCCGGCGTGCAGCGCCCTCGTTCCCGCCCACAGGTCCGGCACGCCGCCACCGTTTCCCTGGTCATAAGCCCCGCGGCGTCGCTTACGATCCTCCCCGATGCCCCTTCGACTCGACGGCACGGTCCTGCGTTCGGACCGGTTTCCCGCTCCGCATGCGTTCACGACCCGCCTCGGCGGGGTGAGTGAAGGGGTGTACGCGTCGCTGAACGTGGGGTACCGGAAAGGCGACCCCGCGGCGAACGTCGAGCGGAACCGGGCGCTGGCCGCGCGGGCGGCGGGGGCCCCCGGGGCGGTCGCGGCGCTCTCTCAGAAAGTCCGGGATGGCGTCGTGGTTCTCGGGGAGGGCGACGAGGGGGACGCGCTGGTGACGGACCGGCCGGGGGCGGCGGTGATGACGTACTCCGCGGACTGCAACCTGATCCTCCTTGCGGACCCCGCCGCCGGCGTCGTCGCGAGCGTCCACGCTTCGCGCCCGGGCGCGCGCGGGCGGATCGCGTTCAAGACCGTCGGGGTGATGCGCTCGCTGGGCGCGCGCCGGATTTCCGCGGTCGTCGGGCCGTCGATCGGGCCGTGCTGCTACGACATCTACGGCCCGGTACTCGAGGACTGGCGGGGGTTCGGGCCGGAGTTCCTGTCGGAGCGCGGGGGGAAGAGCCGGCTGGATCTCAAGGCCGCGAACGCGGCGCAGCTGGCCGAGGCGGGGGTGGAGGACGTGGACGTCTGCGACCTCTGCACGTTCTGCCGCGCCGACTGGTTCTATTCGTCCCGGCGGGACGGGGACGAAACGGGACGGTTCGGGGGGATCGTGTGGGTCGGGGAGGCCCCGGGCGCGGGCGGGGCGGTGAGATGAGCGCTCTCCCTCTGAATCGCGACATCGTCGTCGCGTGGAACTGGGAGCATGACGTCGAGCTGGTCGCGGACCTGGAAGCGGCCTGTTGCGGGCTCGGGCTCACGTTCGGATCGGTGACACCGGAGACGGTGGACGAGTTGCTTGCCGCGGCGTCGAGTGGCGGGGTGCGCTGGGGAGTCCTGCTGGACCGGGCGTGGGAGAGCGACGCGCGGTTCCGGCGGCTGAACGACCTCGTCGCGGCGTCGGGGACGCGCCTCGCGAATCCGCCGGAGCGCTCGCTGCGGATGGGGAACAAGGCAACCCTTCACCCGCTGCTCCAGGCCGCCGGCGTCCCCGTCCCGCGCGCCATCGACGTTCTCCCCGCGGAATGGTCCGTCGAGCGGATTCAGGCGGAGGCGGCGAGCTGGCGGCGCCCGCTCTGGCTCAAGCCCGCGAACTCCGGCGGAGGGGACGGCGTGACGGCGCTGGCGGAGATTCCCGACCGGTTTCCGCTGGGGCCGGAATGGGCGGCGGAGCGGTGCGTGCTGCAGGAGGATGCGACGCCGATGACGCTCGGAGGGACGCCGGCCTGGTTCCGGGTCTTCCTCGTCTTCGGAACTCCCCACATCTTCTGGTGGCATCCGGGCACGCATCTGTTCCGGTGCGTGGCGGAAGGGGAGTGCGCCCGGGAGGATCTCGCCTGCGTGGCCGACACCGCCGCGGCCGTCGCCGCGCTCGCCGGGATGGAGATCTTCTCCTGCGAGATTGCCCTGGTCGCCCCCGAACGCCCCCTCGTGATCGACCCGGTCAACGACCCGGTCGACCTCCGGCGCCGCTCCCGCGCCGCCGACGGCATCCCGGACGCCCCTCTCGCGGAGATGATCCGCGCCACCGCACGGGGGCTCGCCGGGCTCCTCGGCGCTCCGCCCCGCTCCGGCTGAACTCCTCGCTCAACGCCGGCCGCCCGGCCCCGACGGGAGCCGGATCCCGTGCGTCTTCGCCGCGCGCACCGCTTCCCCATACCCCGCATCCGCATGCCGCACGATCCCGATCCCCGGGTCGTTGGTGAGCACCCGCGCCGCCCGCGCCGAACTCTTCGCGCTCCCGTCCACGCAGACCACCTGCCCCGCGTGGATCGAGTAGCCGATGCCGACGCCGCCGCCATGGTGCACGCTGACCCAGGTGGCGCCGCTGGCGGTATTGAGAAGCGCGTTCAGCACGGGCCAGTCGGCGATCGCGTCGGAGCCGTCCTTCATCGCCTCGGTTTCGCGGTTGGGGGAGGCGACGGATCCGGTGTCGAGGTGGTCGCGGCCGATCACGAACGGGGCGCGGACCTTTTTCTTTGCAACGAGGCGGTTGAGGAGTTCGCCGAAGCGTGCGCGTTCTCCCTGACCGAGCCAGCAGATCCGCGCCGGGAGGCCCTGGAAAGCGACCCGTTCCCGCGCCATGCGGATCCAGCGCGAGAGCGACTCGTTCCCGCCGAATTCCTGGAGGACCAGGTCGTCGGTCACGGCGATGTCGCGCGGGTCGCCGGAGAGCGCCGCCCAGCGGAACGGGCCGCGGCCCTCGCAGAAGAGCGGCCGGACGTAGGCGGGGACGAACCCCGGGTAGTCGAACGCGTTCTTCACCCCGGCGTCCTTCGCGAAGGCGCGCAGGTTGTTTCCGTAGTCGAACGCGATCGCCCCGGCCTTCTGCATCGCGAGGATCGCGCGGCAGTGCACGGCCATCGACGCCATCGAGTGCCGGACATACTCCTGCGGATCCTTCCGGCGCAGCGTCGCGGCCTGCGCGAGCGTCAGTCCCCGGGGGACGTACCCGTTCAGGGGATCGTGGGCGGAAGTCTGGTCGGTGACGATGTCGGGAATCGTCCCGCGGCGGACGAGTTCGGGGAGAACGTCCGCGCAGTTCCCGACCAGCCCGACGGAGAGCGCCTCACATTTCGAACGCGCCGCGTCGATCCAGCGGAGCGCCTCGTCGAGCGACGCCGTCATCCGGTCGCAGTACCGCGTGGCGATCCGCCGCCGGATCCGCGCCGGGTCGACCTCCACGCAGAGGATCGCGGCGCCGGCCATCGTCGCCGCCAGCGGCTGCGCCCCGCCCATCCCGCCCAGCCCGCCGGTCAGCACGAATCTCCCGGCCAGCGTCCCGCCGAAATGCTTCCGCCCCGCCGCTGCGAACGTCTCGTACGTCCCCTGCAGAATCCCCTGCGTGCCGATGTAGATCCACGACCCCGCCGTCATCTGCCCGTACATCGTCAGCCCCATCGCCTCCAGCCGCCTGAACTCGTCCCAGGTCGCCCAGTGGGGGACGAGCAGCGAATTCGCGATCAGGACCCGCGGCGCCATGTCGTGCGTGCGGAAGACCCCGACCGGCTTCCCCGACTGCACCAGCAGCGTTTCGTCGTCCCGGAGATCCCGCAGCGTCGCCAGGATCGCCTTCAGCGCGGCCGGGTTGCGCGCCGCCTTCCCGCTCCCGCCGTAGACGATCAGCCGCCGCGGATCCTCCGCCACCTCAGGATCCAGGTTGTTCAGCAGCATCCGGTACGGCGCTTCCGTCTGCCAGGACCGGCACGACAGACGCGTGCCGCGGGGGGCGCGGGAGGTGGGCATGACGGAATTGAAGCGGTGCGGCGGCGGCGCGGCGAGGGAAAAGCAAAGCACGGGTCCCGGGGGGGCGCCCCGGGGCCCGTGCTCGAGAGTCGCCTACTTCTTCCGGTTGTACGTCAGCTTGAACATCAGGATTTCCTTCCCGTCATGCTCCCCGAACATCTCGAACGTGAACCTGTCCTTGCCGGCCCCCGTGTGCAGCATCCGGATCTTCATCGGCTTCTTCGACTCCGGGTCCATCATCTCGGCGTGGTACTCGATCGTCTTCCCCCCGTCCTTGCTCGTCCCGGTCCCGCTCAGGGGGCTCGTCCCCATCGAGTCGCACCAGAAGAACGTGTATTTCCCGAGGACCCGGTCGTACCCGTCGATGCCGACTCCCTCGAACGCCATCCCCGCCATCTCGCCCTTGTAGGTCTGCTTCACGAACTTCCCGTCGAGGATGACCTCGAACGTCGCCGTGCCGGTGGACTTCTGCGCGTCCGGCCCCCCCATGTACAGCTCCGACTCCACCGTCCACTCCCCGGCAACCTCGGCGAGCTTCTTGTGCTCCGGCCCCGCCACCATCCATTCCGGCAGGCCTTCCCCGCCCTCGTCGCTCCCTTCCTCGGACCAGAGCGGACGGGCGGCAAACATTCCCAGCGCGAGGACCAGCGCGCTTCCCAGCACGATCGACGTGCGCATGCGAATCTCCCTGTGACTGCGGGTCTGTGCACGGGGACGCCCCCGGGCGCCCTCCGTGCGAATGTGGGTCGAAACAGGATACGGGGCGCGGGGCGTCGGGGATGGGGAAATTCTGCGGTCCCTGCGCGCGAGGCCGACCGCTACTGGAACGTCATCGCCGCGTAACTGACGAGTTCCCGGTTCTCGATGTCGGCGAACCGGTCGTACCGGACGAGCGATCCGCGGGAAGCGTCGGTGGCGGCGAGGAGCGTGGTGATCGCCGACAGGCCGCAGATCCTGCGCCAGTCGCCGACGTCGGAGATCGACCGGAAGAACCCCGCCGCGTCGACGGCCGCGGCGCGTGCGAGGGAAGCGCGGTCCTCATCCTCGATTTTCTTCAGGAGGTCGCCGGTCAGCGGTCCCTCGTCCCCGAATTTCGCCCCGACGTGCGCGAGGTCGACGCCGCCGACCAGGCAGACCTTCCGGCCCTGCATCGTCTTCCTCAGCGCGGCCACGAACCCCGTGACGACCGGATCGGCGAGCGGGTCGGTCTTCTTCAGCACATGCTCATGCATCGAGCTGACCAGCACGGGGACGATCCGGAACGGCTTCCGGCCCATCAGCCACCGCAGACAGACCGCCTGGAATTCGATCGAGTGTTCGTCGCGGTGGTACCACTCGTCCGCGAGCAGGTCCCCCCCCGTCCAGCGCCGGGCGAGCTCGTCCACGAACTCCGTATCGACCGGCGCGGGGCCGAGCGGCGTTTCGTAGGCTTTCTTCGTCGCCGTGTACAGCGTCCGCGGACTCTTGTGCGCCGTCCCCAGGATCACGAACGTGTCCGCGTCGCACCCCCCTGCCAGCGCCCCGTAGGCGTGGGCATAGCACGGTCCCCCGCGGTGGAAGTCGATGTGCGGCGCGAGAATCGCCCTGACCGGGCCTTTCTTCACCCGCCGCGGCGGCTCCGTCCCCGGCCCGCGCTCGTGCGCCCACTGCGCCCTGAGGAACCCCGGGAGCTTCTTCCGGTCCCCCGCATAAGCCCCCGTGTGCCGCGCGGGGCGCGTCGCAGACTCCCGGAACTCCCGCGTGACCCGCTCCCGCCGCCCTTCGAACTCCGACGAAACCAGAAACCCCGCACGGTCCATCTCCGCCACGAACCCGGCGATCTCTTCCGTCGAAACCTCCCGTCCCGACGCCCGGCGGAGCTGCTCCGTCATCTCCGCGACCGTGTGGCGGCCGTCAAAGAACTGCAGCAGCCAGGCGCCGTACATCGTCAGCGGCCAGGGCGACTCCGCGATCCCCATCGGGTCGTGCAGCAGGAGGATCTCCTGCCCGTTCGCCCGCACCGTCTCGGGCTCCACGGCGCGGAGAAGGGGGCGTTCAGGGGGCGAAGGGGGGTTCATGTGCGGACTCCGTGGGAGGCAGGCGCAGCCGGGACGTCCGGTGCGCCCAAGATAGCAGACGGGGCGGGGCGGGGGGAGCGGGGGAGGCGTGGCGCTGGTTCAATCGCGAATGCGGCAGCACCGTTGGAGCTTCCGCACCCTGATGCCGCGGCGGAATGTAGCGCTCGTGCCCGGTGCGTCCGACGGTGGGTAACCATTCACCCACTCCCGCCCGTCCTGTGTCATTCGCCTGGCGGAACCTGGAGGCGTGGCTGGGGCGCATACGACGGTCGCGACGCCCTGGGGGCGCTCCCGCGGGGGGTTCATCGCGAATTCCGGAAAATCCCGGACGTTTTGGGGTCGGCGAGGTCAGACTTGGGGAAGGGAGCGGAGATTGGGGGGGGATGAGAGGGGTTGAGATGCATGGGAATGATGACGCGGGTGGAGAGCCGAGAGCCGAGAGCCCAGAGCCAAGTGACTTCCTGGTCCGCTCGGTCGCCGATGTCGTCGATGTCCTGAGACGCCGCCACCGTTTGCCCGAAGCCGACGCGAAGGATCTCGCGCAGGACGCCTGGATACGCGCACAGGGAGCGGCGACGCGAGGAGTGGAGATCCGCGACGCCACGGCCTACCTGCTCACGGTCGCGCTCAGGCTTCAACGGACCCGGCGCAGGGGCGAGGCGAGCCGCTGCCGCCGCGAAGCGCTCGTTGCACGGCGGGACATCGTGACTGCGGACCCGTCGGGGGACGCCGTCCAGGCGGACCGCTCCGTCCTCGTCTGGGACCCGCTCGCGCTCGCGCCCTCCGCGCTCCAGGTCTCCGCGGCGCTCCCCCTCGGCGGCGCCAACGCGCTCGAATTCTCCGCCGTCGTCATCGGCGCCGCCGGCGCCATCCAGACCCTCCTCCAGGCCCAGGTCAGCAACGACGGGATCAATTGGGCCAACGCCGGGTCGTCCGTCCAGCTCCTCGCCTTCGGGAACACCGCCGCCCCGCGCTCATCACCGGCCTCGGCGCCCGGTACTTCCGGATCGCCGCCCAGAACCAGACCGCGAACGCCGTCGTCTTCATCGTCGCCGCCCGACTCTCGTGCGCTTAGGAGGTTGCCCGTGATCGAGTCGCTCCTCGTGTTGAGAGCAGGTCTTCGACCCGGACGTCGGGAGAACAGGAGAGGCGTGCCGCGGGTGGAGGGACGGGTGCCCGTCGAGGAGAGCGTAATGGCGTCGGAGGTGGAGGCGGTGAGGGTGTGGATGCTGGGAGACGTCGGGGAGATCAGTGAATTGCTGATAGAATCCAGCAGGCCGACAGGAGGTCATCGATGAGTCAGACGTCGCCGCAGGACTACCTTCAACAGGCCTTGCTCGCGGGAGATGCGCGGCGCGCAGCCAGCATGTTAATGAAGCTTCGCGATGGGCTGAAAGTCCTGACCCATAACGAAAGGGGAGTGAACGAATACGAAGCGACTTCTATTGACATCACAGCCCAATTGGCTCAGACCAGACCGCCGATGCCATCTTCAAACCCGGAGGCAATTGCCACCTACTCCAGGCTCACTTGGAATGGACATCCCGCGCCTCACCCAAGAGCCTTGGCCGCGCGCATCGGGGAACCTGAACGAGATGTTTCCCTTCTGCTGCAGGATGCAGCTGGTGGTTGGGGCCCTCCGGTTCCCAAGAAGGTGCCTTGCGTACAGGCATTTGCAGCATGGGCACAGCACTTCAAGATAGAGATAATACCTGCCGCCAGCGGAGGCGATGGCAAGGCGTACCTTGCAAAGCGGATTCCTGGATTGAACGCAGTGACCACTGAGATCTGCGATGAGCTTCGTTTTCTTGCCGACATGATGGGGCAATGCCAGACGGAGGAATTCCTTTGGAATGGCGTCAGGGTCATCTTGGGAGTTGGCCAGGTCAGGGGAAGCGGACCCAATACGATTGTCCTTGCTACTTCCTGCGGCGTGGGGATTGGAGTAACCGCGGTCGCTGGTAGAGGTTCCTCCGCCTATGCCGCAGGCGGGACTGCGGACGCAGCTTCCGCGCAGGCTGTGCCGTTTGCGGAGGGATCAGGGAATGCAGCGATGGCATGCGCCGGAAACAGTTCGCAGATCCTCGGTAACTCACCAGGTGGAATGGCTGTGGCGATCGGCGATCCTGCGAGTGCGCACGGTGGAGGTGGTGGCCGGGGCCGTGAGGGAGGATTTGCCATCGCAATGGGTGGTGGTACATGCGTGGCTGTCGGCGGGCCGGGCGGTAGTAGCGCTAAGGGGAGGGGGGGCAACGGCGGGTCGGCCAGAATCGTGCAGGGAAGTAAGCCTGGGTACGTTGAGGGAGGCCAAGGTGGTGACGGAGTCAGTGGGGGTTCCGGAGGATGGGTCGATGTGAATGATGCCGATCGTGGGCCCCAAGTTGTCAGGGTTGGCAAGGGTGGAAAGGGAAGTGGCGGCGACGATGGACCTGATGGGCAGCACGACGAGATCCCGGGTGACCTTGCAGGAGGGCCCAACGCCTTGCCGCCCGCGGCACCGCCTGAAGACGAAGGTACAGCGGCAGCCGCTCGCAAGCGATGGGAAGAGTATCGAAATCGATAGGAGGACGACCGTGAATTGGGCGACAGCAGCCAGATTACGATCGCCGAGGATTCTTGAACCGACTGGTGGTCGGGTCAGCACCGCCAAGATTCAGCTTCTCATCCTCGGCCTGCGCACTGGGCCTCTGGCGGTCCTCGTGGGCTCGCTATCATCCTGCGCGTCAGAACTGCCGCGGGACGCCGCATCGAATCGACGATCGGGTTGCGGCGCCGCGGATTCCAGAGTGGAACTCCCCCTGGGAAACGAGCCGGGCGTATTCGGCGTCATCGACCCGATTTGTCAAATGGAGATCGATCATCAGGTTCTCCGGAGACATCCGAAACTCACAGTGGATTGGGAGGGCAAAGTCTACGTGTTCTGCAACGTCGATTGTGCCCAGAGATTTCGCGAGAAAGTGGCACGACAGCAGCGGAACCTGGGAAGGTGAGTGTTTGTACGCGGCGGCGGAAACGGGTGCTCTACGGCCCGCCCCACCTGACCGAGTCGCGGCCACCGGAACGCAGCAGTCCTGGCGGTCGGTCGATGTCTCGACCCATGCTCGCACGCCGGGTGTGGCTCGGCTGCTGACAGCAGGCGATCCGTTCCTGCGGGCCGTATCGTCTGGAGGTTGACTGGGAAGAGGCGCTGGGCGGGACCCCGGGGGTGGCGGCGTCGTCTCGGCACGGGATCGAAGGCTGAGGTTGGTGGGACCGGCATCGATGCGGCATTGGTGCCGCTCCGATGCCTGTTCTCTGCCGTTCCTGCGAGGGCGACCCGCCTCCCGGGCGGGAACGCCCGGCCGGGCATCCGGAACCCGGGGATCGACCGCCGGGAGCCCTTCCGCGTCCCGTTCAGCCCGAATTCCGGAATCTTCCCCATTCAGGGTGGCGGTCCCCCTATAATCCTCCCCCCCAGAACCCGGGCGGCACGCGTGAGCGTCCCCCCCACACTCGAGGCTTTCACCATGTTGCAGCGTCTTCAGAAGATCCTTGCCCACGCCGGCGTCGCTTCTCGCAGAGAGTGCGAAGAGATCATCGCCAGCGGCAGGATCACCGTGAACGGGAAGGTCGTGACGGAGCTCGGGTCGAAGGCGGACCCGGAGAAGGACGACGTGCGCTGCGACAGCGAGCCGGTGAAGACGGAGAAGAAGGTGTATTTCCTTCTCAACAAGCCGACGCGGGTGCTCTGCACGAACGAGAAGTCGCACGGGCAGAAACGGGTGATCGACCTGTTCCCGGCGATTGCGCAGCGCCTCTACACGGTCGGCCGGCTGGACGCGGAGTCGACGGGGCTGATCATCGTCACGAACGACGGGGAGCTCGCCAACCACATCGCGCACCCGCGGTACGGCGTGGAGAAGACGTATGCCGTTTCGGTCCACGGGTGGCTGGAGGGACCGGCGCTGGAGAAGCTCCAGAAGGGTGTCTGGCTGTCGGAGGGGAAAACGGGGCGCGCGAAGGTGCGTATTCTGAAGCGGACGCGCCAGATGACGCACCTCGAGATCACGATTCACGAGGGGAAGAACCGGGAGCTCCGTCGGATTTTCGCGAAGGTCGGGCACCCTGTGCTGGCCCTGCGCCGGATCCAGGTCGGGAATCTCCTGCTCGGGCCGCTCAAGGAGGGGCAGTGGGTCCCGATCGACCGGGAGACGCTTCTCCGCCGCCTGGGTCTTGACCCGGAGACGATGGAGCTGGCGGGCGAGCGTGCGGTGGCGGGGAAGGGGAAGAAGGCCGGGAAGAAGCCGGTGGTGAAGGAGGTCGAGGAGGAGGTCGAGATCGGCGAGGGTGCCGAGGACACGGAGTTCTCGATGGAGGCGGAGGCGGCGCCGGTGGAGGTGAAGAAGGCGAAGGGGAAGGGCAAGGGGAAGGCGAAGGAGGAGCCCGTTGCCGAGGTGGAGGTGCCGGACGACGAGGAGGTCCTGGAGGCGGAGGTGGAGGGCGAGGACGAGGAGCTGATCGCGGCGCCGGTGGAGAAGAAGAAGGGGAAGGGGAAAGCCGCGGTGCCGGCGCCGGTCGTCGGGGAGGAGAAGGACGAGGAGGCTGAGGAGGAGGACGAGCTGACGGACGAGATGCTCGCCGAGATGGTCGACGACGAGCTGGGGGTGGGCGAGGACGACGGCGACGACGACGAGGATGAGGACGACGACGACGGCGCGGAGGAGGAGTTCGAGGCGGACGGCGAGGATGCGCCCGACGACAAGCCTGCGGTCGCCGCAGAGGGCGGTCGCGGGCCCGGCCGCGGCGGTGCCCCGGGTGGAGACCGTGGTGCGCGCCGTGGAGCGCCTGCGGGGG
>JABWAY010000134.1 GCA_013360825.1 Candidatus Brocadiia bacterium
GTTTCGCCGGGCAGTTCCACACCGAACTCGGGGTGCGGGACGAGGCCGCCCTCCGCGCGGCGCTCCGCGAGGTCATGGCGTCCCAGCTCCGCACCACGGCCTACGGCGGGCGGGCAGGGGCGGCCGCCGCCGTCGTCCAGGAGATGATCGAGCCGGAGTGCGCCGGGGTTGCCTTCCTGCGGGATCCCGCCACGGGAAGCGGCATCCTGATCGAGTCTGTCGAGGGACGCGGCGACGCGCTCGTCTCGGGAAGGGCCGCGCCGCTCCGCCTGAGGATCCTGGGCGAGGAACGCACGGGCTCCACCCACCTGTCCCCGGCCCTCGAGCGCGACCTCGCCGCCCGCGTCGCCGCCGTCTCCCGTCAGCTCGGCGCCGCGCAGGACATCGAGTGGGCGGTCGCCGGAGGACGACTCTGGCTCCTCCAGACGCGCCCCCAGACGCCGACCGCCGCCACCCTCGTCGCCGATCTCCGCGCCTCCACCCGCCGCCGGACCGCCTGGTCCGCCCTCTACTCTCTCGCCGAAACCTGCCCCGCACCCACCCCCATGACCTGGGAATTCCTCCAGGCGCTCACCTCCTGGGAAGGCGGCTACGGCCGCGCCTTCCGCCGCCTCGGTCTTTTTTTTCGCGCCGATGTCCGCCGGGAAGGGTTTCTCCGGCTCGTCGGCGCGCGCCTCTACGCGGACCTCGACCGCGAGGCCGGAACCTACTTCGGCGAATGGCCCCTCGCACACGACCTCGAGGCGCTTCGCACCAGTCCGGCCGCCGCCTCCCGCCCCGAGCCGCGCCCGGACTGGACCCGCGCCTCGCTCCGGCTCTGGTTGACGCTCCCCTGGTACATCTGGAAGCTGCTCGCCGCGCAGCGCACGATCGACCGGGCCCTCGTCACGTTTCCCGCGGAGTACGCTCGTTTCGAAACCGGGGAGAGGACATGGTGGGCGGCGGCGGCGCCCGCCTCGACCGGGGCGGAGATCGCGGCGCGATTCGAACGGGCCGCCGGCCGCGTCGGCGAATTCGCGGTGGCGGCCTCCGTGCTCGCGGCCACCGTCTTCGAGCGCACACCCGTTGCGCGGCGCCGGGAACTTCGCCCCTGGATCGGCGCCGATCTGGCGCACCGCGGCCCGCGCGAGATGGAACTGGCCGCGCCGCGCTGGCGCGAACTCCCCGCGGAGTTCGAGCGCCTCCGCGCCTCCGCGCCTCCGCCGCGCGAAGGGGACGGGGTCTATGCGCTGCGCGAGCGGGGAAAGGATCTGCTCCTTCGCGCCGTGGACGTTCTCCGGCGCGATCTCCTGCTGGCCGGGGAGAGGACGGGGCTGGGGTCCGATGTTTTTTTTGCGACACTCGGGGAACTCGACCGGCCGGACCCCGCCGCCGCCGCCGCACGACGGTCCGCGCGCGAGGCCCTCCTCAGGATCCCTCTCCCCCCCCTCATCTTCCACGAGGACGCGCCGGCCCCGGCCGCGGCTCACGCCGGAACGGGGCTCGCCCCGGGAACCGCGCAGGGAACGGCGCTTCTCCCGGACTCGATCGCCGCCTGCTCCCCCGCCGCCGACGCCGTCCTCGTCCTGCCGGACCTCGACCCGGCCTGGACGCTCCTCTTCACACGGGTCCGGGCCGTCGTGACGGAACGGGGCGGGATGCTCTCGCACGGCGCGATCGTCGCGCGCGAACTCGGCGTCCCCTGCGTCTGCGTCCCCGACGCCCGGGCACGGTTCCGGGAAGGGATGCGCCTGAGGGTCGACGGCGACGCGGGAACCGCGGAGCCGGCGTGAGTCCGGAGGGCCGACCGACTTTTCTCAGAGAGTTCTGAACCCCGGCGCCCGCCCGCCGCTAGAATCCCGCCACCATGAGAGATTCGATCCTGGCCGTTTCACTCGCCCTGTGCGTCCTCGCCGCCGGCTGCGCCGGGAACGGCGATCCCGAACCCGACGGCGGAAACCCGGACGGTGCCGGCGGCGCCATCACGACCCCGCGCGACCTCGAACAGCAGAAAATCCGCGTGCTCAAACTCCTCGAGACCTTCGAGGGCCGGGACGTCGCGGAGATGGAAGCGGCCTGCGTCGAGCTGCTGGAGATGGAGAGCGACAAGCTCGTCAGCGCCGACATCCTCGCCAGCGTCCGGAAGTTCCAGCAGCCCGGAACCCGGCACGCCGCTCTGGAACGCCTCCGGTGGATCTCCAAGGTCGCCCGGAACCTGCTCCTCCTCGAAATCGACAAGCCCGACGCGGATGAGCGGCAGGACTGGGTCCGCTGCCGCGACACGATGGTCCGCCTCGGCCGCGAGGCCGTCGTCCGCTTCGTCGGCGTCCTCATCGTCAAGTTTCCCACGAATCAGTCCTGGTGCCGGGGCATGCTGATGGACCTGTGCATCAGCCCCGGCGTCGTGGCCCAGGACGCCATCGTCGAAGCCCTCGTCTTCCACGGCGTGGACCAGCCGGGAGCCCTCGACCGGAGCCTCCTGGACGACAACACCCGCGAGGGGCTGGCTTCCGTCCTGATCTTCCTGCCGGACCCGCCCGTCGAGCGGATCCGGCGCGCCGCGGCCGCGGGGCCCATCTCCACCCGCAGGGCCTTCGCCCGCCTCCTCGGGTCGCTCCGTCGGACCGAGCCCGGGACCGGACGCGCGACCCCGTCCCCTCCCTGGGCCTGTGACCTGCTCGCGGAGATGATCCGCACCGACAAGGCCTGGCAGGTCCGCGCGGACGCCGCGAACGGCCTCGGCGCGGCCGGCGACCCCGTCCGGTGCGTCCCCGCCCTCACCGCGGCGCTCAAGGACACCGACCACTTTGTCCGAATAAATACATGCAAGGGACTCGGCCTCTACGGCTCCGTCGCCCGCGATGCCATTCCCGCCCTGATCGAGATGGTCCGGGGCCTCGAAAACGAGGGCCTGAAGGGAAATCCCCGGAGAGAGCTCGAAAATAACGCGCTCGTCGCCCTCAAGATCCTGACCGGCAAGCAGTTCCAGACCCTGAACGCCTTCCTCGCCTGGTACGACTACGAGAACCCGAAAAAATGATGATGACCGAATACAAGATCGCAAAAGGCTCCGCCGGCTGCCCCTGCGGACGGGTCTTCGGGGAGGGCGAGCCGTTCGTCGCCGCGCTCTTCGAGGCCGGGGACTCCTTCGACCGCAGGGACTTCTGCCCCTCCTGCTGGTCCGAACCCCCGGACACCTACTCCTTCTGGCACACGCGGACGCCGCGCAGGGACGAGAAAAAGCGCGAGAATCCGGTCGCGGTCTGGGCCTTCTTCGAGGCCCTCTCGCGGGAAGCTGACCCGCAGCGCCGCAAGCTCGCCTTCCTCCTGTCCCTCACGCTTCAGCGGAAACGGATCCTCAAGATGACCGGATCCAGGCGGGAAGGGACCCGGGAGTATCTGCTCCTGGAGAAGAAGCCGGAGTGCACGATCTTCGAGGTCGAAGTTCCCGAGATCCGGGACGACGAGATGGCCGGCCTCCGGGAGGAGCTCGTTCGCCTGCTCGATTCGACCGTCTGAACAGCGCGGAGGGCGATCAGCTCCCCTTCCGCCCCCCCGGCCCCACGCCGCGATCGCGGGCGCGTCGCAGCAGCAGCTTGAACCTGGGGTCCTTCCGGACCCCGGTCAGGTCGGGATCCGACCGGAGCAGCGCGAGGTCGTCGTATCCCAGGTCGAGCGCCTTTTCCAGTTCCCGGAGCGCCTCATCGACACGGTCCATGTTCGAGAGGCTGCACGCAAAGTTGTACCGCACGTAGGCGTTGGAGGGCTCGAGTCCGACAAGGCGCCGGTCCACCTCCAGCGCTTCCGCATGCCTCCCCCGCCGCGTCAGGGCGTGCCCGAGCATCTCGAGGGCTTCGCGATGCCCCGGATCGGCCTTCAGGTACGCGGTCGCGAGGGAGATCTCGAAATCCAGGGCCATGGGGATCGTGGAGGCGTGGGCGAGGGGAATCCCGGGTGCGGCGTGTTCCTTCATGGGCGGCATTGTCGCGGTTCCGGCCTCTTCACGCAATTCGAGCCTTCCGATCCTCCTGCACGATGTGCTTGTGGCCGCCCCGCGACCGCCGGTAGAATTGACCCGTTCCGTCCGGCTCCCTGAGGATTCGCCTCGATGCCCATCGCGACTTCCTGTGACTGCGGCCGCCAACTCAACCTCAAGGATGAGCTTGCGGGGAAGACGGTCAAATGCCCGCAGTGCGGCAATCCGCTGAAGGTTCCGGGCGGGAAGGCTACCTCCACGGCCGTCGCGACACCGCCTCCGGTGTCCTCCCGGAGTTCCGGGGCGAACCCCCGGCCGGGCGCGCCCTCGAAGCCTCCGCCGCCGAAAGAAGAGCCCAAGGCGGGGCCGAAGCTGCTCATGGGCAACTTCAAGTCTCTCGACGACTTCGACGAGTCGGGGGCGGTCAAAAAGAAAAAGAAGACGTACGACCAGGAAGAGATGTCCGTGCTCGATGTGGGGACGACCGGCGGCGCCATGGCCCAGCTCGCGGCCGAGGCGCTGAAGGACACCGAGGACAAGCCGAAGTACCGCTGCCCGGGGTGCGGGAAGGGTCTGAAGCCGGACGACGTGATCTGCATGCGTTGCGGCACGAACGCGAAGACCGGCAGGCGGATCGGCGAAACCGGATTTACGCTTTCCCGGGGTCGGCTGATCGGGGTCGGCATCGTGCTGCTGATCTGCGGCGCCGGCGCCGCGTGGCATTTCACGCGCCCGCCGGAGAAGACGCGGGAAGATTTCAAGCAGATGCGGGTCCAGGAAGACGTGGACGAGAAGACCTCGGTTGAGGCGTCCTTCGCGGCCAAACTCGTCGCGGACGGGACGGAGCACGGGGAGCTTCTTCTTCACGCCTCCTATCTGGGCATGGACGCGCTTCCGCACCTCGAGAAGATCGTGCGGAGCGGCACGTCGGCCCAGAAGAAGGTCGCCGTCCGGCTGCTGGAGACGCTTGCCTACAACGGCTATCGGTCGAAGGACGCCGTTGACGCGCTCGCGTCGCTTCAGCGCGACCCGGACCCCAATCTGCGGGAGCGCGCGATCGAGGCGCTGTTCTGGTCTGCGGTCGAGCCGAAGACATTCGCCTTCTACTGGCGGCCGACGGAAGACGATCCGCAGAAGCGGACGGATGTGGCGAAGGAGTACGAGATGCCGTTCGTGGACAACCGCGAGCAGCTCGAGGCGGCCGGATTGAAGATGAGGAAGGATCCGAAGACGAAGAAGCTGTTCGGAAATTTCGGCGTGCAGCCGACCCCGGTCAACCTGATTCCCGAGGCCGCGGACCGGCTGGAGGAGTTCTGGAGAGGGGAATCGGATCGGCGGAACAAGCTGTCGGTGCTGATCCAGACGGTGCGCGCGGGGAGGAAGGACCTGATGCGGGAGTTGATCAAGTATCTCGAGAACGAGCCGAACACGGAGCTGGGGTTCAGCCCCTCGGCGGCGGACAAGAACCGCGCCTGGCGGTGTCTGTCCGGTGTGGAGGGAAAGCAGTGGCGGCGGCATGACCACTGGAAGGCGTGGTGGGATGCGACGGGCCAGAAGCTTTATCCGCCGCCGAAGAAGAAGTAGCGAGCCGGATGTGGAGGCGGGGTGCGCGGGATCGCCGCTGGTTCTGAGGCGAAATCCGGCAGTCCGCAACGTCGCTCATAACCACTTGGCTTTAAACGGGTTGCGCTTGACGCAATTCCCGCGACCCCGCGAAACCAGCGCTCCCGGACCGGGTTCATACTGGCAGACCCCATCTCCCCCACCCCCGGAGGCCTTCATGCGCTGGCTCACCACACCTGCCCTTGCCCTGATGCTCGCCCTGACCGCCTTTGCCGAAGACACCGCTCCCTCCGCCGGCCCGGTCGACGACTTCTTCGCCCGATGGGACGCCAACAAGGACGGCGTCGTGACGACCGATGAGTGCGAGTCGACCCGCCTGTTCTCAAAAAATGACCGCGACTCCGATGGAAAAATCACGCGCGAAGAGGTCGCCGAAGCCTGGAAGGCCGAGGAGGGCTCCGAATCGCTGACCGAACCGAGCACCGGCGGGACCCAGCCCGGTCGCGCCAATCCGAAGAAAGGGGGCGTCGGCCTCCCGGACGCGAACCCCGGTAAGACCCGCCCGGGAAGCCTGTCCGACGACCAGAACAGGATGCGCGTCCGCCGGATCTTCAACCGCTTCGACAAGAACGGCGATGACCAGCTCGATGCGCAGGAAGCCGCGGCTTACTACTTCGAGGTCCTCGATTCCGATCGCGACGGCGCCCTGATGCAGACAGAACTCGCCGCCAACCCTAAGGTCGGTCCCGAGAAGGCGGCCATGACGCTCCAGTACTTCGACAAGGACGGCGACGGCGCCGTCTTCCCGTCGGAATGGTCCCTGCCGGAGGACGGCGCATTCCGCCGGATCGACGCGAACGGGGACGGCCGTGTGTCCTTCGACGAAGCGCTGATCGGCTTCGTCCTCCCCGGGACGGGCGGCGGAACCGTGGCGCAGGGCGGGGGCCGCGGCGGCCTGAAGGTCGACGACATTCTCAAGCAGCAGGACAGCGACGGCGACGGCCGGCTGAGCGCGGACGAATTCAAGGGCCCTGCGCAGCTTTTCGGGCGCGGGGACGCGAACGGCGACGGCTACCTCGACCGGGCGGAGCTGGAGGACGCGTCCCGCAAGCTCGCGAAGATGGCCGGAAGTCCCTCGGACGCGCCGGGAGGCGAGGGTGGGCGCGACATGGCGGCGATGGTCAAGCGTGCCGACCGGGACGGGGACGGCCGCGTGACCCGGGAGGAATGGCCGGGCCGGCCCCAGATGTTCGACCGCATGGATAAGAACGGCGACGGCGTCCTCGACGACTCCGACTTCGGCAGGAAGGCGATGGGCGGGACGGACAGTCCGCCGGCGCAGCCTCCCGCGGACGGCGGTTCGATGGAGCCCGCGGACGGCGGAGGAGAAGGCAGCGACAAGTAAGCCGACATCAGGGTGAATCCACGGCCGCGGCCTCCCGCGGCCGTTTTCATTTCCGCGGAGGTTCCCCGGGTACACTGCCCCCGTGCCGGTTGACACCACGACCGAGTTCTCCACCCAGTCGCTCGCGAAATCGCTTCTCGTCGAGCGGCTCTGGATGGACCGGCGTCTTCATGCGATCCGTCTCACGGGACTGATCGTCTGGCTCGGCCTGGGTCTGATCCTGGGGCATGGCGCGGGCGATCCCGAGTGGCGCCGCCAGGTTCCGGTGATCGGCGTGTGGGCGGCGGCCGCGGTGGGCCTGATGGCGGCAGCCCGGAGGATCCCCGCTGCCGCGCGATGGAGCTGGCTCGCCCACCCTCTGCTCGACGCACCGATGATCTTTCTCGCCATGGACCTGGCGCGCGAGCACACCCTCGCGAGCCCGACCGCCCTCGCGGCGTTCACGACCTCCATCTATTGCGTCGCGGTCTGCGTCGCCGCCCTCACCCTCCGGCAGGTCGCCATCCTCTGCGTCGCCCTCGTCTCCATCCCTTTCCAGGTGGCCCTCCTCCTCCGTGCCGGTGTCGCCACCCCGGGCTGGTATGTCTCCTCCCCGATCTGCATCGCCCTGGTCGCCGCCGCGTGCATCGCCCTCCTCCACCGCGTCACCAGCCTCGCCCGAAGCGTCGCCCGCGAGCAGCAGGTCCGCCTCCGGCTGCGCCGATACCTCCCTGCCACGGCCGTCGAACGGGTTGCCGAAGCGCACGCGGAGCGGTCGTCGGGAGAGGAGCGCGAACTGACGCTCCTGATGAGCGACATCCGGGATTTCACCGCGCTGACCGAGTCTCTGCCGGGGCCCCGCGTCGTCGATCTCCTGAACGAGTACTTCGCCGCGATGACCGACGTCCTCTTCCGCCACGGGGGGACGCTCGACAAGTTCATCGGCGACGGGATGCTCGCGTACTTCGGCGCCCCCCTCCCCCGCGCCGACCATGCGGCGGCGGCGGTCGCCTGCGGCGTGGAGATGCTGGAGGCCCTCGCCGTCCTCAACCGGACGCGCGAGTCGCGGGGCGAGCCTCCGCTGCGGATCGGGATCGGCGTGCACACGGGGAAGGTGATCTTCGGCGACATCGGCGCGGAGCAGCGCCGGGAGTACGCCGTGATCGGGGATCCGGTGAACACGGTGTCGCGGATCGAGGCCCTGACGAAGGAGCACGGGGTCCCTCTCCTCGTCTCCGGGGCGGCCCGCGAACAGGCAGGCGGCGCCTGGACCTGGTCCGCCTGCGCGCCCCTCCCGGTCAAGGGAAAGGCCGAGCCCGTCGCGACGTGGGTCCCCTCGCGGCCGGCCTGAGTCCCCGGCCGGCGGGGAGACTACGCCAGCGCCTGCTGCAGATCCGCCAGGATGTCCCCCGCGTCCTCGATCCCCACGCTGACGCGGACCGCCCCCTGCGGAATCCCCTGCCGGTCGAGTTCGACCTGAGGGATCTGCCAGTGACTGGAGAGGATCGGAAGTGAGACGAGGGTCTCCACGCCGCCGAGCGAGACGGCCCGGTGGCAGAGCTTGAGCCTGTTCATGAACGACTTCGCCGCGGGGAGTCCTCCGTCCACCTCGAACGTGATGACGCCGCCGTGCCCCGTGGGGAGCATCCATTTTGCGAGTGTCCGGTCCGGATGCGACTCGAGACCGGGATACCAGACGCGCTTCACCCGGGGCAGCTTCTCCAGGGCCCGCGCGATGAACAGGGCGTTCTCGTTGTGGGCTTTCATCCGGAGGGGAAACGTCTTCAGCCCGCGCGCGAGCAGCCATGCGTCGAAGGGGGACAGCGTCGGGCCGAGAAGCTTCATCCTTTCCCGGATCCGCCCCACCAGGTCCTTCCTGCCGCAAATCACCCCCGCCGTGACGTCGCTGTGCCCGTTCAGGTACTTCGTGCACGAGTGGAAGACGATGTCGATCCCGTGCTCGATCGGCCGGAAATTCACGGGGGTGGCGAACGTGTTGTCCACCATCGTCAGGATCCCGAACCGCTTCGCGTCGGTGGCCGCGGGGCGCGGATCCCACAGGCGGAGCATCGGGTTGGTGATCGGCTCGAAGTAGACGAGCTTCGTGGTGCCGCTGAGCTGCTCGCGGATCAGGAGCCAGTCTTTCGCGGGAATGCGCCGGACGGTGATGTTGAACTCGGCGAGGACATCGTTGAGCAGGTGCCACGTTCCGCCGTAGAGCCCGTCGGTCAGCGCGATCGAGTCGCCGGGTTTGAGGAGGGTCAGGAGCGTCGCCGTGATGGCGCCGAGGCCGCTCGCCGCCAGGACGGCGTCCTCGGCGCCCTCGAGGGATGCAATCCGTTCCTCGCAGGCGCGGACCGTCGGGTTCCCGTGACGCGAGTACCAGAACCCCGGCTTGCCGCGGAGGAACTCCTCCAGCTGCTCCACGGATTCGAAGTCGAATGCGACGGAAGGGACGATCGGGTCGATCGTCGGCCGGGAGTCGGGAAACGCTCCGCCACGGACGGCCCGCGTGAAGATCGAGCCCTCGGTCAGCCGCGCCGCCTGCGCCGCGGGGACGTCTCCGCCGTCCGGCGGCTTCGGGCCCGGGGATTCCGGCACGGGCGCCGCCGCGGGTTTCACCGGAGGACGCTCCGGGGGTTTGGAGGAAGCCCCCCAGCCGCCGGGTCTCTCCGGTCCGGGAAGAGCCGCCTCGGCCCGGGACGGAGCCGCGGACTCGTTGGTCGCGGCCGCGGAGGTCCGGAGCTTGCGCAGTTCCGCCAGTCTGGCGGCCGCGCTCGACCCGGGAGGGAAGATCTGCGGCTTCTCCTCGGTCTTCACGGCCCTTCCGGTGTCGCCGCTCGATGGACGCGCCGCACCTTCCGCCTTTCCGCCGGGCGGCGGCTTCTCGTCGCCCTTCGTCGTCCGCCCCGTGTCGCCGCTCGACGTCCGCGCCGCCCCCTCCACCTTCCCCGGCGGCGGCTTCGGCGGCTCCGGCGGCTTGTCCGTCTTCGAGTAGGGCGAGACCTGCCGCACCAGGTCCATCAGGATGTCGATCATCGGACCCTTCACATACTCCCGGTTGACCAGCAGCTCCTTGACGCGGGGCAGCTGCCCCGGGTTCCGCGCCGCGTTCTTCTGGACCTGCAGCACCTCCTCCGCCTGGGGGGCCGTGATGATCTTCCGCTTCACCGCCAGCTCGCAGAGCAGCTTGTCCTCTTCCCGGGTCCGCATCACCATCGCGGCGTGCTCCAGCCGTTCCGCCTGCTGGATCGAGAGGTATCCGAGGCCGTAGAGGACCTGGGCGAGCGTCCGGCTCGCGTCCATGGAGCAGTGCATGCGCGCTTCCGTCAACTGCCCTTCGTCCACAAGGCGCTGGTCGAGCGCAAGCTTTCCGATGATCACGTCCACCGGGTCGAGCTGGCCGGAGCCTGCCATGGGCCCACCCCCCTGAGAGTTGGACCGCGATTGTACGGCGGGGGGCGGTCGGAGCGAACCGAATCCTCCTCCGTGCCCGGCCCGCAGTTGAAGCGGGCGGGGAAAGCGCGTAGGCTCAGGGGATGAGCGGCGCGGGGCGCGAAGCCGGACTGCGGGTGGGAGTCGCGCTGGGGACATGGCGCATCGCCATCGCCGCCTCGAACGGGTCGCGGGAGCATTTCGGCTCTCTGGCCGGGTGGCCGAAATCCGCGGCGGCGCGACGGCTGATCTGCCGCGACAGCGTCTTCGGAACGGAGGCGTACCGGCTGCGCGCCGCGCTGAACCTGTCCCGGCCGTTCGAGGCCGGCCGCCTCGCCGGTGCGGAAGGCCGGCGCGCCGCCTCGGCCCTGATCGCGCAGGCGG
>JABWAY010000502.1 GCA_013360825.1 Candidatus Brocadiia bacterium
CGCCAGGTCGAGCGCGCGGACCGCGGACGGATCGCCGCCGCGGACCCCGGCGCCGACGGCATCACGCTCCGGTGGACCTTCGTCATCCCCGCGGGGCAGGCCGGACCCGGCTGGCGCCTGCGGATCACCGCGAAGGATGAAATGACCGGGGGGGTCGCCACGACCGAAATCCCCCTCAGCCTGAAATAGTCCGCCCGCCCCCTCAGGCACCGGCCGCGGAACCCGCCGGCCCGATCGGCCCGCCCCCCGCCGCCGCCCACGCCTTCTTGAACAGCGCGATCGAAGCGGGCGCATGCCCGGCGTAGTGGTTGTTGAAGTACCCGTAGATCTCGTACTTCGGCGCCAGATCCCGGATCGTCGAGACCCACGAATCGGTCTCCGCCGCCCGGTCCACCACCACCCTGTCCCACGACGTCGTCATCTTCTCGATCCCCACCCGGTCCCCCAGCCACCGGACGTACGTCCAGTCCGTGGTCAGCAGGTCCATCCGCTTCCGATACTCCGACGCCTTCAGCATGAACGGGTGATCGATCAGCGCCAGCGCGATCCGCCGCGACTTCAGCGTCTCCAGCAGCGCCGGCACGAGGAACGTCTTGTTCCGCACCTCCACCGCGAACCGGAACCCCTCCGGCAGCTCCCGCACGAACTTCCGGAGCGCCTCGAAGAACGGAAACGGCGTCGGCATCTGCGTCTTGTTGAAGTACGGGAACTGGAACAGCACCGGCCCCAGCTTGTTCCCGAGCCCCTTCACCACCGTCAGGAACTCGTCCAGTTCCTTCTGCGCCCCCACCAGCCGCTTTTCATGCGTGATCACCTGCGGCGCCTTCAGCGAAAACGTGAACCCCTCCGGCGTCTTCCGCTTCCAGTTCTCGATCATCGCCGGCGTCGGGATCCTGTAGAACGTCGCGTCCACTTCGACGGTGTCGAAGTGTTTCGCGTAGTGCGCGATGAAGTCCGCGGGTGCGGTCCCCTCCGGATAAAAGGGGCCGACCCACGACTCGGCGGACCAGGACGAGGTCCCGAGACGGAGCGGCATGGGCGAATCTTATCCTTACGAGGGCGGGGTTCCCGCAGCTTTCGCGGTGGCTTCGTCGGGTTCGGCGACGGCTTCGAGGCCGAAGAAGACCTTTCGGATCCTCCGGTCGCGGTCGACCCACCAGATCGAGCGGACGCGGTCGCCGATCCGTTCCACGAACTTGCAGAGGAAAGCGGGCGACCCCTTGAGCTCCGTTTCCTGCTCGCCGTGGCACTCGATCGTGCAGGCGGCCGGCTCCGTCTGGGCCATCGCCAGACGCTGCACGACCCGCTTGGATCCCGGAGTCTGGGGGAAAGTGGCGACCCACTGCTGCAGGCCGAATCCCGGGACGAAGTCGCTCGGAAGGTCGCGCTTGTACGGGCGTCCCTGCCACGTGCCGATGAACCCGGTTTCGATCCGGCGCAGCGTGAAGAACGGCTGCCCGAGCTCCGTCTGGATGCCGTCCTGCATGAAATGGCAGTTCGCGATCCGTTCCTGGTGGCCGAAGACGACGACGGCGGCGGAGTCGTGCCATTTCCCGTCCTGGCCGAAGTAGTGCGTCGTGGTCTCGAGCATCGCGCCGTCGGGATTCGGGTTCACGAACTGGCACTCCCATCCGGCCGGGAATCCGTTGTTCCAGAGCGAGAACCAGTGCTTCCCCCGGGCATACTTCCCGCGCTCGCCGAGTTCGCGGGTCGGCGCGGGCCCGGGCGCCGGCGCGATGTGCTCCACCCGCGCGGCCGGCTCGACGAGGCCACCTACCAGCTCATCGGCGCCGTTTACGAGCAGGTCGAAGCCAAGGAGCCCTGGTGCGA
>JABWAY010000135.1 GCA_013360825.1 Candidatus Brocadiia bacterium
CGGGACCGCTCGGACGAGGACCGCCGGGACCGCGCGGCGGACCGCCCGGTCCACGCCCGCCCGGACCACCCGGACGCGGACCCCGCGGACCCATCCCGGGACCGCTCCCGGGGCCGGGACTCATCGGACTCCGCGGCGGACGCATCGGCTTCGGCTCCGGGACCGGCTGCAGCCCCACACGCTTCTTCGCCTCGGGCAGCATCTCCCCCTTGTAAATCCACGCCTTCACCCCGATCGTCCCCTTCGTGTGCACCGCCGTCGCCCGACCGTAGTCGAGGATGGCGCGAATCGTGTGAAGCGGCACGCTGCCGAGCGCCAGCGTCTCCGACCGCGCGATTTCCGCGCCGCCGATCCGCCCGGCCACCGTCAGCTTGACCCCTTTCGCCCCGGCCTTGAGCGTGTTCTCGGCCGCCTTGCGCATCGCCCGGCGGAACGGAGCACGCTTCTGCAGCTGCTCCGCCACCTGCTCCGCCACGAGCGTCGCGCTCAGCTCGGGAGTGTCGATCTCCTTGATCTTCAGCTCGACCTTGTGCTTCACCAGCGCCTCAAGCTCCTCCTGCAGCTTCTCCACCTTCGAGCCACGGCGCCCGATGATCACCCCCGGACTCGACGCATGCACGATGACCGTCGTCGTCTCGCGTGTCCGCTCGATCTCGATCTTCGGGATCCCCGCGAAGGAGTAGGTCTTCTTGATGAAGCGCCGGATCTTCTGGTCCTCGACCAGGAAGGGTCCGAACTCCCTCTTGTTCGCGAACCAGCGGCTGCGGAATTCCTCGGTGATGCCGAGGCGGAAACCGACCGGGCAGGTTTTCTGGCCCATGCGTTAGTCCTTTTTCTCGCTGCCCGCGTCCTTCGGGGCGTGCGCGTGGTCGTGGGAGTGGTCGTGCCCGTGCGCGTGATCGTGACCCTTCTCGGTCTTCTTCGCCGGCTTCGCAGGCCCCTTCTTCCCCTTCACCCGACGCTTCCGCGTCTTCGTCTCCTCCGGGGAAGGAGCCAGCGTGATCGTCACATGGCTGGTCCGCTTGAGAATCGGAACCGCACGCCCCTGCGGCGCAGTCCTCCACCGCTTGAGCGAAGGTCCCCCGTCGATCATCAGCCGGTGGACGCGGAGATCCTCGACGTCGATGTCCAGGTTCCGGTCGCTCGTGATCGACTCGGCATTCGCGATCGCCGAGCGGAGAAGCTTGTAGAGGAACCGCGCGCCGCGACGCGGCGTGGCCTGGAGGACTTCGATCGCCCGGTTCACGCTCAGCCCGCGGATCGTCGTCGCCACGTAGCGGATCTTCTGGGGGCTGATCCGCGCATAGCGGAGCTTCGCGCTGAATTCGAGATCGGGCACCGTCGCCGTTGAACTGTCAGCCATGGTTCGTCCTTACCCTTTCTTCTCGCCGGAAGCCGCGGGCGCGGGTGCCGCCCCGCCCCCCACCGCCGTCGTCTTGATGTCCTTCGTCTTCCCGCCGCTGTGGCCGCGGAACGTGCGGGTCGGGGCAAATTCGCCCAGCTTGTGACCCACCATGTCCTCCGTGACGTACAGCTTCATGAAGATCTTCCCGTTGTGGATGAGGAAGTTGTGGCCGACGAACTGGGGCACCACCGTGCAGCGGCGCGCCCAGGTCTTGATCGGCTCCTTGTCGCCCTTCTTTTTCTGCTTCTCCACCTTCTCGAGAAGCTTCCCGTCCACGAACGGGCCCTTCTTCATCGAACGGCTCATCGTCGCTCCTTACGTCTGCTGGAATGGGCCCTTCTTGCGGCCCCGAATGATGAATTTCGAACTCGTCTTCCGCTTCTTCCGCGTCTTCCCGCCCTTCGCCAGCTTGCCCCACGGCGAGCAGGGATGACGCCCTCCTCCCGACCGCCCTTCGCCTCCGCCCATCGGGTGCGACACCGGGTTCATCGACGTTCCCCGGTTCGTCGGCCGGATCCCCAGCCAGCGCTTCCGCCCCGCCTTCCCCAGCCAGACCGACGCAGCCTCGATGTTCCCGAGCTGCCCGATCGTCGCACGGCAGGTCAGCGGCACCTTGCGCATTTCGCCCGAGGGAAACTGAAGGTGGGCATAGTTCCCCTCCTTCGCCATCAGCTGCGCGAAACACCCGGCCGCACGCACGATCTGCGCCCCGTGCCCGGGGATCAGCTCGACGCAGTGCACCATGTGCCCGAGCGGAACGTTGCGAAGCGGCATGCAGTTGCCCGGCTTCGGGTCCGGCCGCTCCCCGCTGACGAGCGTCTCGCCGACCCGGATGTCCTTCGGCGCGATGATGTACCGCCGCTCCCCGTCCTTGTACAGCAGCAGCGCGATCCGCACGTTGCGGTTCGGGTCGTACTCGATCGTCTCGACCTTCGCGGGAATCTCCGCCTTGTTCCGCTTCCAGTCGATCACGCGATAGTTCTTCTTGTTCCCGCCGCCGTGATGCCAGCAGGTGATCGTGCCGCTGTTGTTCCGCCCGCCCGTCTTGCGAAGCGGCTCCAGCAGGGCCTTGTTCGGCTTTTTCGCCGTCAGGTCCTTGAAGTCGCTGGTCGTCGCAAAGCGACGTCCGGGGCTGGTCGGTTTGTAGGCTCGCAGTGCCATGATGTGCTCCTTAGAAGCCCTCGATGGGCTTCGATTCCTCCGTCAGCGTGACGATGGCCTTCTTCCAGTCGCTCTGCCGCGCCAGGCGGACCCGGAACTGCCGGGTCTTCCCCTTCACGCGGACCGTGCGGACGTGGGCGATCTTGATCCCTGAGTAGATCTTCTCCAGCGCGCCGCGGATCTCGATCTTGTTCGAGTCCAGGGCGACGCAGAAGGAATAGGCGCGCAGACGGCCGATCTGATTCATCGACTTTTCGGTCTGAAGGGGCTCGATGATGATCGTACGGGGCTCTTTCATTTACTTGCCCTCCTTCTTTGCGACCGCCGGCTTGCCCCGCCGGGGAGCCACCCGGGCCGGCCGCTTGTCCTTCGGTGCGTCCTTGGACGGGGGCACGGGAGGGGCCTTGCCGTCGCGCCGGCTTGCGATGAGCGTGTTGAACGCCTCGCGCGTCAGGCAGAGCCGCTTGTACCTCAGCACATCCCAGGCATTCAGGTCGGAAACCGGAAGGGTGTGGACCCGGGGAAGATTCCGCGCGCTCAGCCAGATCCGGCGGCCGGCGTCGTCCGCCTGCTGGGTCGTGAGGAGGCACGATTCCTTCACCCCCACCTTCTCCAGCGTCTCCGCCAGCGCAGCCGTCCGCGGCTTGTCGTACGCGAGACCGTCCAGGACGATCGCCTCGCCGTCCTTGAACTTCGAGAGCAGCGCGCTGTCCACCGCGAGCCGCTTCATCCGCTTCGGCAGATCCTTCGAGTAATCCCGCGGATGCGGCCCGAACACCACGCCGCCCTTCCGCCAGATCGGACTCCGCTTCGTCCCCGCGCGCGCCCGCCCCGTGTGCTTCTGCTTCCAGGGCTTCGTCTTGGACCCGGCCACCTCGCCGCGCCCCTTGGCCTTGGCAGTCCCCGCGCGCTTGTTCGCCTCATAGGCGACGACGGCGTCGTGGAGCAGCGTGCGGCGCACGATGCCTCCGAACCAGGCGGGATCGACCTTCTCCGCGCCCAGCTTCTTCCCCGTCGTGTCAAACACCGGTACTTCGAACATGACCCGTGCTCCTGGTTATTTCCCTGCCGGCTTCTTGGCTGCCGGCTTGGCGCCCTTCTTCTCGATCTTGGCCTCTTCCGACACCGCCACCGCGACATGCTGGTTGGCGGACTTCTTCACCACCACGTAGTTCCCGTTCGGCCCGGGGACGGCGCCGCGCACGAGCAGCAGGTTCTTCGCGTCGTCGATCCGGACGATGAGGAGGTTTTTCTGAGTGAAGCGATCCATGCCCATGTGCCCGAACCCGATCGTTCCGGGGCGGACGTGGCCGGGGTCCTCGGCGGAGCTCATCGACCCGTGCTGGCGCTGGTGCATCGACCCGTGCGTCTTGGGGCCGGAGTTCTTGTGCCAGCGCTTGATGATCCCCTGGAACCCTTTTCCTTTCGTGATGCCCATGACATCGACCTTCGCGATGCCCTTGAGCACATCCACCTTGATGGTGTCCCCGGTCTTGACCGGCGGCTCGCCGTCCACGGTGAACTCGCGCAGGATGTGGATCGGGTCTTTCACGTTCGCCTTGGCCAGGTGCCCGGCGACGGCCTTCGTGTTGCGCTTGTGCCGCCCGAAGCCGAGCTGCACCGCGTTGTAGCCGTCGGTCTGGGTCGTCTTGATCTGCGTCACCGGGCAGGGGCCGGCCTCGATCACCGTCACGCCCACCCAGCGGCCCTTGTCGTCGAAAATCTGGGTCATGCCCAGCTTCCGACCGAGAATTCCCTGCAGCATCACCATCCTCCTGTGCGGGGTCTACCTCCCCGCGGGGGACACTGCAAGGCCGTCCTGGTTCCCGCGGGCAACCGGCGGAGCACTCGGCTCACGGAGGCGGCGGGAAAAGCGAACGTACAGGCAGTGTCGAAGTAGGTCGGTTGAGCGGACTACTTTTCGGACAGCAGCTTCACCCGGATGTTCACGCCCGCCGGGAGATTGTTGAGGTTCTTCAGGGCGTCCACGGTCTTGCTCGTGGGCTCCGTGATGTCGATCACCCGCTTGTGCGTGCGGATCTCGAACTGTTCGCGCGATTTCTTGTCGACGTGCGGCGAGCGGAGGACCGTGTAGCGCTCGATGCGCGTGGGGATCGGAATCGGCCCCACGACCTTCGCGCCGGTCTTCTTCGCCGTGTCCACGATCTCGGTCACGGACTGGTCGATGACCTCATGGTCGTAGCCTTCGACGCGGATCCGGATTTTCTGGCCTTTCATCGGTGCCTTCCGTTCGGGTTGCTTTGGAGAAGGGGGAGGATTATACGGCCCGGGAGTCGCGTGTCAACGACGCGATCCCGGAATTCGGGGGTCAGCCCCCGTCCCCGAACAGCGACCGGGCCACGTTCGCCGGAACCGGACGGTAGTCGTGAGGCTCCAGCGACGACTGCCCGCGCCCCTGCGTAAGCGACCGCAGGTCGTTGGCGTACCCGAACATCTCCGCGATCGGCGTCAGCCCCGACAGCTTCGCCATCCGGTCCTCGTGCTCCACGCTCCGGATCTCCGCGCGGCGCCGGTTCAGGTCCTCCAGCACCCCTCCCATCGACTCCGGCGGCGTGAACACGTCGAATTTCATGATCGGCTCCAGCACCACCCCGCCCGCCGCCTGCGCCGCCTTGTGAAACGCCATCCCCGCCGCCGCGCCGTACGCCCCCTCGTGCGAATCCGTCGGGTGCGTCGATCCCCCGGTCACCGTCACCCGCACCTGCATCATCGGGTACCCCGCCACCCCGCCCGACAGCGCCCCGGACCGGATCCCGTCCTCGATCGACGGCCAGAATCCCTTCGGAAACGTCCCCTCCGGCGCCGCGTTCGTCACCACGATCCCCGTCGCCGCACGGTCCGGCTCGATCCGCAGCTTCACGTGCCCGTACTGCCCCTTCCCCTCCACCACCTTCCTCACGAACTCCGCCTCCCCCGCCGCCTCCTTCAACACCGTCTCCCGGTACGCCACCCGCGGCTCCCCGACGTTCGCGTCCAGCTTGTACATGTGCTTCATCCGGTTCTTGATGATGTCCAGATGAAGCTCCCCCATCCCCGAGACGATCGTCTGCCCCGTCTCCTCGTCCGTCCTCATCCGGAACGTCGGGTCGTCCTTCTCCATCTTCCCCAGCGTCTCCGCCAGCTTGTCCTTGTCCGCGCTCGATTTCGGCTCGATCGCCATGGAGACGACCGGTTCGGGGAAGCGCATCTCGGCGAGGGCGACCGGGTGTTTCTGGTCGCACAGCGTGTCGCCGGTCCGCGCGAGCTTGAGCCCGACCACGGTCACGATCTCCCCCGGCCCGGCGCTCTCGGCGGGCTCGCGCTGCTGACCGTGCATGATGTTGAGCCGGGTGATCCGCTCCCGTTTCTGCGTCCGCGGATTCCAGACGACCTCCCCGGCGGTCAGCGTCCCGGAATAGACCCGGACGTAGACCAGCTCGCCGTGGGCGTCCGTGAAGATCTTGAAGACCAGCGCCGCCAGCGCCTCCTTCGGGTCGGGCCTGCGCGTCACCGGCCGCTCGGTTTCCGGGTGCTTCCCCTCCGTCGGCGGCATGTCCACCGGGCTCGGCAGATAGTGGAGGACGCCGTCGATCAGCGGCTGCACCCCCTTCTTCCGAAAACTCGACCCGCAGAACACCGGCGTGATCTTCCGGGCGATCGTCCCCTCCCGCACCGCCTTCCGGATCTCCGCCGGGGTGAAGGTCCCCCCCTCCAGGAAGCGCTCCTCCATCCACGGGGTGAACTCGGCGAGCGCCTCGATCAGTTCGCCGCGTGCGACCTCGACGACGTCGGAGAGTTCCTCGGGGACGGGCCCCGACTCGAACGTCGCGCCCTGGTCCTCGTCCGACCATGTCATCGCGACGCGGTCGATCAGGTCGACGACGCCGGAAAACTCCGCCTCCTCGCCGATCGGCCAGGTGACCGGGACCGCGTTGGTCCGGAGCCGGTTCCGGATCTGCTCCACGACCTTCGGGAAGTTCGACCCGACCCGGTCGAGCTTGTTGACGTACGCGATCCGCGGGACCTTGTACCGGTCCGCCTGCCGCCAGACCGTTTCGCTCTGCGGCTCCACCCCGCCGACGCCGCAGAAGACGCCGATCGCCCCGTCCAGCACCCGCAGCGACCGCTCAACCTCCGCCGTGAAATCGACATGCCCCGGCGTGTCGATCAGGTTGATCCGGTGCCCCTTCCACGAGCACGTCGTCGCCGCGCTGAAGATCGAAATCCCGCGCTCTTTCTCCTCGAAGTACCAGTCGGTGGTCGTCGTCCCGTCGTCGACGTCGCCCATCTTGTGCTCGCGTCCCGTGTAGAAAAGGATGCGCTCCGACGTGGTGGTCTTCCCCGCATCGATGTGGGCGATGATGCCGATGTTCCGGATTTTCTCGAGGGGGAGGGGTGGCATGGGGGCGGGACACTACACCAGAGGGCCCCGGCGGCGTCAAGGCGACCGCCCCGCCCTCGACAGCGCGCGCCCCTCCTGTAGAATGCGCCGCGGCGGAGGGAGATCGGGGCCTCGAGAGGAGCAACAGCGGATGGCGGCCGATGGACCGGGCAAGGCAGGTGCCGGCAAGGAACGGATGCCGACGAAGCGCTGGATGCGCGACGAGGAGTCCGGCGACGAGTCCGGCGGGCGCGCGCAGGGTTTCGTACTGGTGGCGGAGCCGGACGCGGGTCGCCGGCAGGCCTACGCCCGCGCGCTCTCCGACATGGGCTTCACCACCCGCGCGACCGGCTCCGGGAACGAGGCCCTCGAAATCCTCCTCTCCGATGACGCCCCCGACGCGTTCGTCATCGACGTCGACCTCCCCGACCAGAGCGGCCTCCAGATCCTCAGCCAGCTCACCCGCCGGAAACTGACCATCCCCGCCGTCATCGCAACCCGCGGCGCCCACCAGCACGCGTTCGAAGTCATGTCCTACCCGAAGAAAACGTTCCTCGCCGTCCGCGACGCCGACCTCATCGCCCTCGCCGTCCGCCAGATCCTCCCCACACGCCGCCCCGCCGCGGGCAAGGGCGAAACCGACCTCTCCGCCGAGGAACGCGCCCGCTGCCGCGAAATCCAGGAGATGCTCGTCGTCCAGGAACTCCCCGACTTCCCCGGCTGGGAGTCCGCAGCCCTCTACCAGCCCTGCTCCGTCGTCGGCGGCGATTACCTCGATATCTTCCCCCTCCCCAACGGCCGCGTCGGCATCGTCGTCGCCGACGTCTCCGGCCACGGCTTCCCCGGCGCCATGATCATGGTCATGGTCCGCACCGCCTTCCGCCTCATCGCCCCCGCCCTCGGCCCCCGCGAAACCGTCGTCGAGGTCAATCGCTTCGTCACCAACGACATCAAGAAGCGGATGTTCGTGTCCGCGATGTACGCCGTCATGGACCCCCTCACCGGTCACCTCGAGATCCTGAACTGCGGCCAGAACCCCCCGCTTCTCGTCTCCGCCCGCTCCGGCCCCCAGCTCGTCAAGTCGAGCGGCCTCGCGATGGGGCTCAACAGCGGCTCGATGTTCGAGAAGGAGCTCAAGGTCCAGGCCGTCCCCGTCGAAATCGGCGATCACCTCCTCCTCTACACCGACGGCGTCGTCGAGGCGAAAAACGCGCGCGGCGAGGACCTCGGGGACGACACCCTCCTCGAGATCTCCCGGCGCAGCTCCACCGGGAACGCCCAGGACATGGTCGACTCGGTCGCCGAGGCCATCGTCGAACACCGCGGCATGGCCGCCCAGAGCGACGACATCACCATCGTGGCGTTCAAACGGCTGTCGTTCATCGGAAGCGCCGACGCCCCGACGCTGCTCGACTCCCTGGAGTAGAGCGGCGGCGCGGCTGGGCCGGACCGATTCCTGCAGGGGTTGCTCGTCGCGTGCCCACCAAACGCGGGGCTCCGCGGACTACCGGGTCGGCGAAACCCAGATCGGCTTGCCCCTCTCGTCGAGCACGACCAAAACCACCCCCGCTCCCGATTCCTCCAACCCGATGATGGCGCGCGCCATCCCCCGCCTGTCGGAGAGGCTCACCTCGACCTCGCCGTCCTTGCCCATCGAGATGTTCCCGCGACGGGTCGTTGCAGGTTCACGTGGCGCGGAACACGAGGATCACCTGCAGGGGCCGCGGCGGTCCGTCTGCAGCGCGGACCCGGTCAGGTGCAACCCATTGCCAGGTGGCGTCACCCGCCGAACCTCTGGATCTCCTCCGACCAGACCATCTCTGTTTGCGGCACGCCGTCGGCGGACACGACGATGTGGTAGTCGAACCCGACTATGGCTGTTGGGCTCTCGAATGACCTCTTGGGAACACGCTCGCATCGCAACTGGTAGTCGGGCATGGGACCGACAATACCGAGCGACTCCAGCGCCTTGTGCACGAGTCCGATCACCGCTGCCAGGTCGTGCCATGGTGTTGCTCCCCCGGGCTTTCGAGCTGGCGCTGTGACATCTCCTGCCTCCTAACGATAAAGCTGAGCAGCGCCCGGTTCGGCGTCTGGGGCTTCCGCGATCCGCAGTTTCGATGCGACCTTGGGGTCGGCCGGGCGGTACACCCGCTCGCGCGGCGTGACAATGGCCGACACTCCACCAGACCTCAACCGCACCCGCTGCTCCGCGACGAACTCGGACAGGTCTATGACCTCAACCAACTCTCGCCGCGCGAACGCCTCCAGCACCTCGCCCCGCAGCCCCAACTGTACGGCCCGCCGCTCCAACTTGGCCCCGGATGGATGATGATCCGGATCCCACTGAAGCCGGACCGACGACCGCTCGATGGCCTGAGACCAATCTTCCTGAGTGGAGAACTGCTCGCGGTCCCACGACGACGGCACGGCCACCGCCAGCAACGAGTCGAAGAACGCTCGGCTCACCCGGAGGGCGAGTGTGACCTCCTGGTTCTCCTTCGTGCCCCACCCCGAGCGGTACATCATCCACAAGAAGTTCGGCTTCACCCAGGTCATGCGGGAGAAGCTGAAGTCCCCACCGAACGCCCCGTTTTCAGTGGCGAACCGAGCGATAGTCGGGCGGTATGCTTGGTACACGACCACCGTCTGAGCGTCGAACTGGGCGAGGATGTGGCGCCCCTCGCACGGCCACACCTTCACCTGCTCGGAATACGATTCCGTGACCAACGCCACCGCGAAGCCCTCCGCCGCCGAACTAACATGAGATCGTTTCCGTCTGACTGCCTCCTCGCGGCAAGCAACACCCGAACACTCCGATCACATCTCCGCCGAAGTACCGAAGTACTTCTGATCACACCGGCAACTCAAGTTCGCGCGACGACTCTGTATCATCGACCGCTTCCGTCTAACTGCTGCGCGCTCCGTCACAGACTGTCCATGGGACTCCGGATCCGGTCAAGGCCCACGTGCCGGCCTGTGGACCCGATTCCCTCTCCGCAGAGGCCCTCCTTTTCGCAGTTCTCCCCCGAGAATTGCCGCGCCCAACCCGCATTCACGCCGTGTCTTTCTCCGTCGCCTTCCGGACGAGCGCGTTGAGGATGGCGAAGAGTTCGGCGGCCTCGCGGAGTGCGTGATCGAGGCCTGGGGAGGTGGGCCAGCGGAGTTGAGCGAGGGCGAGCCAGTACGCGGTTTCGTGGACTTCTTTTCTGGCGGTGACGAGGGATTTGAGTTTGTCCGGCAGGGTCAGGGCGGCATCGGCTTCGTGGAAGTTCGCACCGACGGATGTTCCGGACCGGACGACCTGTTCCCTGATGACGGAGGCCCCTGTCCGTGCCGGGAACTTCTCGACTGCCTCGAGGATGTCCTTCGCGAACGCGAGGGTTCTTTTCTTCAGGCACCACACTCTCATCTCTCCTCCCATTTTATTTTCCCTTTGCCCTTCCATGAGAAGGCCCCCCGGATCAAGGACATTTTGGAGACCTGCACGCCGGAGCCAGCTCCCGCCACGCTTCCATCCGCACTCT
>JABWAY010000503.1 GCA_013360825.1 Candidatus Brocadiia bacterium
CGACATCCGCGGCCGGCGCGGGGCCGGCCGCGCTCTCCGCGCGCGCCTCCGACCGGAGCCGGGCGAGCGCTCCGAGGACCGCGGGAATCCCGCACACCAGCGCCAGCGTCCCGATCCAGAGATACGCGACGATGGTCCTCCCCAGTCGTGTCCGCATGGCGGGTCCCCCTGAATCCGGTTTGCGCCGCGGTTCTCACGCCGGCTGCGGCGGACTCTCGAAACGGGACAGTGGGGCCTCCGGATCGATTTCTTCGGAATTTCCCGGACGCCGCGGCCTACGTCGGCGCCCGCCGGTTGCGCCTCAGGATGTGATGGTAGTTCTGCGCGAAACGGTGCGCCTCGTCGCGGACGTACTGCAGCAGCCGGAACCCGGGACGGTGCGGGTCCGGCCGCATCGCCTCCCTGCCCCCCGCCAGCCAGAGATGGTCCCCCTCGTGCTTCGCCAGCCCGACGCACACCGGCGGCCGGATCCCGCACTCCGCGAACGCGCGCAGCGCCGCGTTCAGATGCCCCTGCCCGCCGTCGATCATCAGCACGTCCGGGAACGCCGCCTCCTCGTTCCTCAGCCGCGTGAACCGGCGCGTCACGACTTCCCGGATCGACGCCGTGTCGTCGATCTGCGCCACCGTCCTGATCCGGTACCGGCGGTAACCGCTCTTGAACGGCACTCCGTCCACGAACGACACCAGACTCCCCACCGTGTCCTGCCCCTGCAGGTGCGAGATGTCCGTCCCCTCCACGACCCGCGGCGGCTTCTCCAGGCCGAGCAGATCGCGCAGGTCCTCCACGCTCTTCGAGGGATCGAGCGGAATCAGGTCCGTCTCCAGCGCGTCCTCCAGGTCGCGGTGCTCCCTCAGATTCTCGATCGCCTGAATCTGGTCCCGCACCGTCGCCGCCCGCTCGTACTCCCGCGCCCCGCTGAACGCCTTCATCCTCCCACGCAGGTCCCGCAGCAGGTCCCGCTTCGCACCCCCGAGCATCCTCTTCAGGTTCCGGATGTCCTCCCCGTACGCCTCCGCCGTCACCTTGTCCGCGCACGGCGCCGTGCACCGCCCGATGTTCCAGAGCAGGCAGGGGCGGAAAAACCGCCGCTTGTCGTCCTCCGACCGGATGTCGAGAGTGCATGTGCGGAAGCGAAAGATCCGCTGGAAGACCTTGAGCGCCGCGCGGAGCTGGCCGCTCGACGTGAACGGCCCCAGAAACGTCGCCTTCTCCGGCTCCCCGGGCGGGACGAACCGCTCCCCTTTCGTCGCCGCCCGCTGGCGGGCCAACACGTCGAGTTCCCGCGTGAGGAAGATCATCGGATATTCCTCGTGCGAGATCCCGAGCACCGTGAACGACTTGTCGTCCTTCAGGTCGGAGTTGTAGCGCGGCTGCACGTCCTTGATCAGCCGCGCCTCCATGAGCAGCGCATCGACCTCGCTGTCGGCCTGGAGGAATTCGACGTCGGCGACCTGCCGGACCATCGCCTCGATCCGCGGGTCGTGGTCGCGCGCGGGCTGGAAGTAGGACGCGACGCGATGCCGCAGCGACCGCGCCTTCCCGATGTAGAGCGTCCGCCCGCGGTCGTCCTTCATCAGGTAGACCCCGGGGGCGTCCGGGATGCCGTCGAGCCGCGCCTTGAGGTGTGGGAAATCCATCGCGCTCCGATTATCGCATCGGGGGGCGGGTCAGTCCCCGCGGGGGCGGAATCGGCGCTTGATGTGGGACGGTTTCTTCGGGGCCGGTCCGGGCGGAGGCTGGGCGCCGGGACGCGGCGGAGGATGCGCGGAGGGGCGCGGCGGGGACGGGGCCGCCGCCGGAC
>JABWAY010000504.1 GCA_013360825.1 Candidatus Brocadiia bacterium
GTCGAACGCCGCGGCGGTCGAGATCGCCCGGCAGCGCGCCTGGCTCGGGGTGGCCCTCGCGGCGCTCCTGGCGGCGCTGGCGGCGGGGCTGGGGATGTCGTTCCGGGCGGTGAAGCGCGAGGCGGAGCTGGCGCAGCTGAAGAGCGACTTCGTGGCGACGGTCAGTCACGAGCTGAAGACGCCGCTGGCGCTGGTGCGGATGTACGCGGAGACGCTGACACTGGGGCGGGTCGACGGCGAGGACCGCCGGCGTGAGTATCTCGAGGTGATTCTCCGGGAATCGGAGCGCCTGACGGGGATGATCGAACGGATCCTGGATTTCGCGCGGATCGAGCGCGGGGAGGGCGCGTGGCGGCCGGCGCCGGGGGACCTGGCCGCCGCCGTCCGGGGGATCGCGGAGGATTATGCGGCCAGGCACGCGCTCGACCTTGAGATCGATGTCCCGGCCCCCGCCCGCGCGTGCTTCGATCCGGAAGCCCTGGCCCTCGCGCTCCGCAATCTCCTGGAAAACGCGGTGCGGTACAGCGAAGGGCGGCCGGCGATCGCCGTCCGCGTCTCCGTGCTGGGCGGCGCCGTGCGCGTCGCGGTCGAGGACCGCGGGATCGGTGTCCCGCCCGGCGAACGGGCCCGGATCTTCGAGAGGTTCTACCGCGCCGGCGACCCGCGTGCCCGGGGGGTCAAGGGGACGGGGCTGGGGCTGGCGCTGGTGGCGAGCGTGATGGAGGGTCACGGCGGCCGCGCACGGTGCGAGGGGCGCGACGGCGGTGGATCCCGGTTTGTTCTGGAGTTCCCGGTCTCGGAGGGTCGGCGATGACGCACTGCGTGCTGGTGATCGAGGACGAGGCCGACATCCGCCGCGCCCTGCGCGACAACCTGTCGTTCGAGGGATATCGCGTGCTCGAGGCGGGCAACGGGGAGGCCGGACTCGCGGCGGCCCTGAAGGAAAAACCCGACCTCGTCCTGCTCGACTGGATGCTCCCGGGCATGGACGGACTCGCCGTCTGCCGTGAACTCCGCGCGCGCGGGTCGATGATCCCCGTCGTCTTCCTCACCGCGCGCGGCCAGGAAATCGACCGCGTCCTCGGGCTCGAAATCGGCGCCGACGACTACGTGACCAAACCGTTCAGCGTCCGCGAACTCCTCGCCCGCGTGAAGGCGATCCTCCGTCGCGCCTCCGGGGCCTCGACCCGCCCGGGACGCTTCCGCATCGGCGACCTGGACGTCGATGCCGAGGGGTTCGTCGCCCGCCGCGGGAAAAAGGAGATCCCCCTGGGGCGCTTCGAGGCCGAAATCCTGCGGCTCCTCGCGCACAGAAAAGGCGCGGCGGTCCCGCGGAACGACATCCTCGCGGAAATCTGGGGGGTCGAGGCCTATCCGACCGACCGGACCGTGGACAACTACATCGTGAAACTGCGGCAGAAGATCGAGAAGGACCCGCGGAACCCCCGCCTGCTGCTGACCGTCCACGGCGTCGGTTACAAGCTCGTGGACCGGGAGTGATGACAATTCTCTACATCTCTCCGCCCGCCCGTGACATCCCGCCGGGGCGGTTCGCCTAGGATCCCGTGCGTCGCCCGGGGGAACCCCAACACGAGGAGATCGACCGATGAAACGGATCGCAGCCGTCGCGGTGCTGGCGCTGGCCATGGGAATGCCCGGAACGGCCGAGGAGTCCGCCTCGGAGGCCCTCGCGCGCGGGCTGGACGCGGAGACCGCGGGGAGGGACCCTGCCGCGGCCATCGAGATCTACCGCGGGATCGTGGAAAAGCACCGTGCGGAGGAGGAACTCGCGGCCCGGGCGCAGGCTCGGCAGGAAGAAGGAGGAGGTCGAGGCCTGGAAGGCGGTCCACAGGGATTTCCCGGGCCAGACGGCGGCGTGTGAACGCGCGACCGAGGCCCTGAGGCGCCACGGGGAAGGCGCACAGGCGCGCCCGGATCCGGCCACGGAACTCGACACCAAGCTGAAGTCGAAGGTCATCGACGTCGACTTCCAGGAGGCGCCGCTCTCGGACGTCATCGATTTCATTTCGCAGTTCAGCGGGTTCACGATCGTGGTGGACCCGGAGTGCGCCGAAGCGATGTCGACTCCCCAGACCCTGGTCGCGCGCAAGCTCCCGGTCGGGCAGGTCCTCCGGCTCGCCCTCGCAGGGCCGGAACTCGCCCTCGTCAACATGCGCGGGGTGGCCGTGATCACGACCCGGACGCGCGAAAAAGAGCTGCCGGCCTGGACCGCCTTCACCGTCGACCCGCTCCGGCGGCAGGAGGATCTCGATCTCCTGGAGCGCCTGGAGGGAATCAGGATCAGCCTCAACTTCACGGATACCCCCGCGAGCGAGGCCTTTCAGTTCGTAATCGCCGTGTCCGAGGTCCCCATGTCCGTGGACGAGAACTGCGAGGGAGCGCTGGTGACGCTCCGCGTGGACGATCTCACGCTGCGGGAGGCGCTCGAATGCCTCGCGCTGGTGGGAGACCTCAAGTATAAGGTCGCCGGAGGCGGACTCCACGTCGCCCCCCGCGAGTAGCCCCCGGGCCGGGGCGCCCGCCGGACCGGCCCCGATCGACGAACGACGGGGAGAACTGGAGGACTGTTGACGCCCAGGATCGTCGGCCTCGCGGCATCGCTCCTCCTGGCCCCGGCGCTGGTCTCGGCCGAGACCATCGAGGTGGGTGGCGGAGGGATCCCCACCATCCTCCAGGCGGTCCAGATCGCGTCGCCGGGGGACGAGATCCTGGTCCACCCCGGCACCTACGTCGAGGCCCTGACCCTGAGGGAGCAGGTCACGCTGCGCTCCAGCGAGGGACCCGGCGAGACGGTGCTGGCCCCACCCCACGGCAGCTCGGCCATCGCCGTGCACGCGTCCGCCGCGGGCACGACCATCGAGGGCTTCACGGTCCGGGGCGCCAGCGCCGGCT
>JABWAY010000505.1 GCA_013360825.1 Candidatus Brocadiia bacterium
GTCGCGGGGCGACGACCAGGAGGTCCACCGCGGCGAGGGCGAGGAGGAAGGCGGCGGCGGCGGCGATTTTCGGCCACGAAACGACGGGGAGGATGAGGCCGCGCGCGGCCCCGCCGCCCGCGGGAAGCACGCCGGCCGAGACGATCCACCCGCCGAGCAGCCCGCCGAGGTGCCCGGCGTTGGAGATCCCCGGCATCGTGAACCCGAGCACCAGATTCAGCGCCAGCCACCCCAGGAGCTGCGATCCGACCGGATGCCGCGCCATCCCGCGGAAACTCCCGCTCTCGACCCGCGCCAGCCGGAGGTACGCCCCCATGATCCCGAAAATCGCGCCCGAAGCGCCGACGCTCGCATGTTCCCACCCCATGCTGCAGAGCGATCCCGAGATGCCCGCGCCGAAGTAGATCGCGGCGAACCGCGCGCTCCCCACCCGCGCCTCCATCGACGGGCAGAGCGCCATCAGCGCATACCCGTTCACCAGGACATGGATCACCCCGCCGTGCAGAAACATCGCGGTCAGCGGCCTCCAGAGTTCCCCCGTCGCGAATCCCGGGAGCCATGCCCGCCCCCAGGCCTTCAGCCCGGAGAACCGCCCGTCCAGCAGCCCCGCGTCCGTCGCTATGAAAATGATCCCGCAGGCTCCCACCAGGCAGAGCGCCACCGGATACGCCTCGAACGGCGACTTCTCTTTCCAGGCGCTCATGCGCGCCCCTCCGCCGAGATCACAATCTCCCCCTCCGCCGCGATCCCGTCGCCCGACCGGGCCACACCCCGGATCTTGCACAGCCCGCCGAAGACCCCCAGCACCTCCACCTCGAACGTGACCGTCACCGGCGGAATCAGCGGACGCCTGAACCGGAACTTCGAGACGTCCGCCAGGAACCCGCCCCCGCCCCGTCCCTCCTTCGCCAGCAGCACGATCGCCGCCGTCTGCGCCATCCCCTCGATCAGGGCCACCCCCGGCACGACCGGACGACCCGGGAAATGCCCGGCGAGCAGCGGCTCGGCCGCCGTGAAGAGCCGGGTGCCGACGCCGCGCACTCCCGGCTCCGCGACATCGACCGCATCCACCGCGAGAATCGGGGGACGGTGGGGAATCCACTCGCGGGGGTCGTCGACGCGCATCGCGGGGGATGATACCCCCGCGCTTCGGCCCCGTCGCCCTGCGCACGGGTTTAACCTTCCCGAACTCCCTCCCGCGTGGTAAACCCCGAGCCCATGCCCAGCGACCTGAACGCCGAACTGAAGGCCCTGATCATCGCGCGTCTCAAGCTCGAGATCACCCCCGCCGACATCGCCGACGCGGCGCCGCTCTTCGGCGAAGGACTCGGCCTCGACTCCATCGACGCGCTGGAACTTGTCGTCGGCATCGAGCGCCAGTACGGGATCCGGATCGCCGACGCGGAGATGGGACGCAAGGCGTTCGGAAGCGTGGACGCGCTGGCGGCGTTCATTCAGGAAAAGAAAGCGGCGCTCTGACGGGGGTCAACGCCCGAAGGGAAGGGCACCCGGGGCGCGTCCGAACGCTTCGGTGAAATCCACCGCTCCCGGACCGGGGTCCGAGAGGGGCAGGCGCGCCTCGACGGTCTCCCCGGCGGCGACTCTTCCGACCGCGACCAGGCGGCCGTCGTCCTCCGGATTTGCCGAGGCGACGATCGCCGCAACCTGCCAGGCGTCCCCGGGGCCGGAGTTTCGAAAGCGGACGACCAGCTCGGAGCCCTCCAGCCGCGTGGTGGCGGCGAGCGCGGGCTCGGCTCCCCCGCGCGGCGCGCGCCAGTCCACGGCGTCGCCGTGGGGCCCGTT
>JABWAY010000506.1 GCA_013360825.1 Candidatus Brocadiia bacterium
CGGCGCGCCTCCGCCGGCCGCACCGGCTTTGCCCGCTCCGCCTCCGTCGCGCACCCGCCGAGCAGCAGGGCCGCCATCCACGCCGCGCTCAGGCGCCTCACTTCTCGAGGCTCACGTCCGTCAGCTTGACGTCCGCGGGGACGCGGAACAGCTCCGCATCCACACCGGCGTTGACCTCGATCTTCGCCAGGAATATCTCCGTGACCGTCGCCGCCGTGTCCGCCACACGGATCCGCGTCACCACCCACTCCTTCGGGTCGATCTCCAGCTCCATCGTCTCAATCAGCCGCTTCAGCCGCTCGCTGTGCGGGACCAGCGCGAGCACGTACCCCGCACCGTCCTTCGGCTCACTCTTCAGGCTCACCGTGAAACTCTTCTTCAGCCCAGACAGCGATCCCCCGATCGTCAGGAACTCGGACACCTCCAGCTTGCCCTTCCCGAGATCGGTCCTCTCCCCCGTCAGCGTCTCGACCTCCCAGGAAACGAGCAACCCCTCGTCCCCGAGGACGAGCAGCCGCTGCGGGGATGATTTCTCGCCGGACTCCCCGTCGACTTCCCACGACTCCCAGCAGATCCGCGACCCCGCGGCGGCCTTCTGCACCGACAGCGTCCCGGTCGAGATCAGCGGCCTGCGCCGGATCTTCATCTTCTTCTCCTGCCGGAATTCCGCGCGCAGATCGCGGACCCCCTCCGCCTTCGCGTCGACCTTTGCGAAGAGCTCGTCCAGGGAAACGGCGCCCTCGTCGGCGGCGCCGGGGAGGGACAGGAGCGCGGTGAGGAGCGCGATCGACCGGGGGAGGAATCTCGTCATGCGGAAACTGTAACACGCCCGGGGGGCGGAATCTTCCCTGTAGAATGCCCGGACATGGTCAAGATCGCCTGGGTCGTGCTCGCACTTCTGATCGGCATCGCCGCCTGCGTGATCTTTTTCGGCGGCACGTCCGGCGCCGCACCCGAGGGGGCCTGGGGGGAACTGACGTCCGGATCGCCGGCGGCGGTCGCGCCGACGCTTCTGTTCAACGCCGACTTCTCGAAGGAGCAGACCACGGGGTGGATGAGCCGGCCGGAGAGACGCGGCCCCGGCACGACGCTCCCCGACGGGCGGGTCATCCCCTACGACGGCCGGTCCGGCGGGGCGTTCTGGTTTCCGCCCACGAAGGCGAAATCCGCCACGCAGCGCGCCGTCTTTGCCGTCCCGATCCCCCATTGCGACTGGTACCTCGACGGCCACGCCCGCGTGAAGGTCACGGCGGGGACCGCGCGCGTCGCGATCGAGTACGTCTTCCAGGACGGCAATGGCGAAGCCGCGGCCACGTACATCGCCTGGGCCGGCCCGCCCGGGACCCCGCCCCCCGCCGCCCCCGGTGCGCTCCTCGAGGAAATGGCCCTGAGCGACGGCGAGTGGCGCCGGGTCCCGTCGCGCACGACGTGGGACCTGAAGCAGAAGGGGCTCGCGATGCCCCGCTCCCCGGTCTTCCTCGAGGTCCGCCTCCGCCTGGACGTCGAGGACGGCTCGGCGGAAGCCTGGTTCGACGACCTCGACCTCCGCGACATGAAGGCCGGCCGATGAGCCGGCTCCGGGGTCTCCTCTGCGCCGCGCTCCTCGCCGGCTGCGCCACCCCGTCCGCCCCCCCGCCCCCCGCCCCGGAGCGGTACCGCGACGCCTGGCTCGAGTTCCAGGCCGAGACCGACGACATGATCCGCAGCGCGGGCCGGAACAGGCTGCGTGTGGAGGGAAGCGCCGGGCGCGCGCGCGGGTTACTGGGCGGGTGGGTTGGGTTTGCGCACCATCGTGCCGGG
>JABWAY010000507.1 GCA_013360825.1 Candidatus Brocadiia bacterium
GCCTCCGGCAGGGGCGGGTGCCCCGGCCCGGTCTCCCGCGTCGCGATCGGGTTCAGCGCGGACAGGGTTTCCTCGACGGCCCCCGGGTCGTCCCAGAGCCGCGCGGCCACGACCGCGACATCCTCCCGGTCCGCCTTCGGGATCACCCCGAGCGGATCCGGCTCGACGAGGTTGCGCCCGCCGGCCCCTGACGGAGCGCCGTCCGCCTCGGCGATCACCCTCCGGGCCTCGGAAAGGGGGACGAGCCCGCGGCTGACCGCGATCGCGAGTTCAAGACGCTGGCGCCTGGGGAGCGGCATGCGGTGTCCGGATCGATCCCGGCCCGCCTATCCTACGGCCGGACGGAACGGCGCGAGGATGGAAACGCGACCCGGGACTTCCATCCGGTCGCTACTTCTTCTGGCCCACCCGCCCGAGCGCTTCCTTGACGAGTTTCTCGACCGAGGTCCCGACATACTCCTGCCCGAGTTTCGTGAGCGCGGCCTTCGCCGCGGCGGCGTCCGGGTTCGCCTCGGCCTCCGCGATCGCCCGCCGCGCCGCGTCCGTCAGCGACGTGATCCCCGCCTCGACTTTCTTCGTCCAGTACTCGGGGCACTTGGACTTCTGCGCGCCCTCGAGCGCGCGCAGGCCGTCCCCCGGCGCGGAGTCCTTGAGCTGCCCGGCTTTGTTGAAGGCGCCGATCGCCTGGAACTCCCCCAGGTGGGCATCGACCCACGCGACCGCCTTCTCGACCATCTTCCCGTCCATCACGTGCCCGACCTTGGGAAACTCGTCGTAGGCGGATTCGAACTTCGCCTCCTTCAGCTCCGCCGCGGTCTTCCTGGCCCCGCCCGTCGTGTTCAGCTTGTCGTCATAGCTGTCGTTGTCCTGGTCCCCGCACCCCAGCCAGATCGGCTTGCGCTTGAGATCCTCCGGCCCATCCTTGTCGACCCAGCCGCCCCCCGCCATGACGAGATAGCCGGCGAAGTGCGTGTGATAGGAGCGATGCTGCCCGAATCCCATCGTGTAGTTCGCGCCGGCGCTGAAGCCCGAGCAGAGGATGAAGCTGGTCGAGACCTTCTTCTTCAGGTCGACCATCATCGCGTCGAGGATCGCCAGCGAACCGCCGTTCTCGAACCAGTGCGGGCGGTGCTCCTTCGGCATCACAGGCGCCATCGCGATCCAGCCGCGCTTCTTCATCTGCGTCACGAACGGATTGTCCAGCTGGCCGCGGGCGTTGTCCGCGTTGAGGTCGATCGTCTTTCCGTGCATGAACATGATCACCGGGGTCGGCTTCCGCCCGTCGTAGGAGTTCGGGATGTCCAGCCAGTACTTCCCCTCCGAAATGATGACCTCGTTCACGCCTTTCTTCAGCGGGGGAGATTTCTGCTGGGCGGCGGCGGGAAGGGCGGCCGTGAGGAGGAGGGCGAGGGCGACGAAGCGCATGAGGGGCTCCTGGGCGAGAGTGTGGAAGGAGGACGCCGTTGCGGCTCCTACGTTACGCGAGAGCGGGGGGGGATGGAAGGGTCGGCAGCGGCCCCACGCGCCCGCACGGCAGCCCCTCGCCGGCCGCCGGGTCCCCGGATCGCTCCGGGACGAAGGTGGGCCTTTCGCCTCCGCCCTGCGCCGGAAGGCCGCAGGCGGGACGGCATGCGCGGCCCGCGGCGGGCTCAGTCCCCGAGCGCTCCGAACGCCTGCGTCAGTCCACCCGGGCGCGGGAGCAGGGCCCGCTCCGGATGGGACAGGTACTGCGTCCCGAACGCGCCGCACCGCGGCGCAATCAGCGCCACCTTCTCGCCCGCCTGCCGGAGCCAGT
>JABWAY010000136.1 GCA_013360825.1 Candidatus Brocadiia bacterium
CTGGTCGTGCGCGGCGCCGCGGAGGAGCCGGCCCCGGAGGCGCCGCTGGCGGCGCGGTTTGCGGAGGTGCGCGAAGGGGAGGAGTCGCGGGTCGCGGTCGTCGCGGTCACGGGGACCCTCAGGACCGATTCCCGCCAGGACTTCCGCGTCGTCTGGGAGGTCGCCGGCGAGTTCCACTACGACCTCACCTTCCAGCGCCCGGTGCTGTTCACGCTCTCCGGGACGGCGACCGCGCTCGAGGGGCGGCTCGAGGACCGGAACGGTCTCCTCAGCGGGAAGGTGGACGCCCGGGGGTCGACGTTCTCGACGCGGATCCGCTGGGTCGCGAAATAGAAAACCGTCGTCGTCCGGGGATTGACGCCGCCGCCCGGTTTCCGCACGCTGTCCTCCAGAACATCCTTTCCCAGGAGCCCGTCATGCCCCGCCTGCTCGCCCTCCTCAGCTGTGCGCTGTTCCTGGCGGCACCCCTCTCCGCGGAAGACTGCCCCAACTGCGAACCCGCGAAGGTCTGCGTCTCCCACGAGGCCGGGGACGACATCGCGGTCAAGACCGCCCAGATCCAGCTCAAGACGAAGGACATGATGGGCAAGCGCGAGGCCGTGCAGGGGCTGGCGGAAGCGCAGGCGAAGCACATGAACTGCCGTTCCCGGAAGATCTCCATCGAATTCGCCAAGGCGCTCGCCGACCCGGACGTGGACGTCAAGCTCATGGCCGCGGAGAAGATCGCCACGATGGGCGAGCCCACGATCGCCGTCCAGGCCCTCTCCCAGCAGGTCGCCCAGTACCGGAAGCTGATCGGGAACACGAAGCCCAAGAAGCCCGCCGAGCAGGCGGCGTGGGACAACAACGTCAAGATGCTCGGCCTCATGTACGACTCCCTCGCCACCGTCCCCGACCCCGGCGCGGTGAAGCCGTTTCTCGAGGACCTGGGGAGCTCCTCCCCGTTCCTCGCCAAGGCCGCCGCGGACGCCACCCCGGCGCTGAAAGGGAAGAAGGAGATCATCCGGGCGCTCTACGACGGGATGAAGAAATGGCTCGGCCCGTCGCAGCAGCCCGCGCGCCCCGAGGGGACGGTCGAGGCGTTCTTCGGGATGTCGATGGCGATGGCGAAGGTCGTCGACAATCCGCCGACCAACCTGGACGGGAAGAACCAGGCCCAGGCGATGGGGATCTGGGACGGCTGGTGGGAGAAGAACGGCGAGAAGGGGAAGTAGTCTCCCCGGCTACCGCGTCAGCACGACCCCGACCGGCATCGTCGCCTTCTTGAGGAACAGGAGCGCGAAACAGGTGTCGAGCACGTCGGCCGGCTCCAGTTCCGTCCCGCTGTTCCAGTGCCCGTCCGGACGCTGCGCCCCGACCAGGTGGATCGCCCCCTGCACGTACCAGGCGTTCGCGCCGATCATGTCGATTCCGCCGAGCACCCCGACCCGCTCCAGCCCGTACAGGTAGTAGTAGTGGCTGCGGTGCCCGCCGGGATTCGACGTCACGGTCCAGTTCGCGTCGAGCCAGGCCAGCCCGTCGAAAATCCCCTTCTCCACCCGCGCCTGCAGCTCCTTGTTGAACAGCGCGTTCCCCTTGAGCTGGGACTTGATGATGATCAGGCTGCAGATGCCGGAGGCGGTCATCCCGCCGGAGACCTGCTGGTCCTTCGAGTCGCCGGTGCCCGGCGTGTACGCCCAGCCGCGGCACTTGTCGGTCTCCTGCACCATCGTCCCGCCGCCGTCCACGGGTTTCTTCGGCTTGGCGAGCGGGCCGTCCTTCGACTGGTTCTCCAGCGTGGTGATCACGGCGGTGTGGAAGACCTTGGCGTCCACCGCGAGGCCCATGCGCACCGCGGAGACGAGCCCGAGGAGCGTGATCTGGGTGGAGGAGGTGTCCTGGTCGACGCCCAGCGGGGAGGGGAAGGCCGGCGGACCGTACCGCCAGCCGCCGGTGCGCGACTGTGTCTTGACCAGGAAGTTCACGGCGCCCTTGCAGATGCCGTCATGGTCCTGATCGAGCTTGACGGCCGGCTTCTTCTCCTTCCGCGGATCCTTTTTCGCCGCGCGGATCTGCTTCTCCCATTTCGCGTCGTAGAAGGCCTCGTACATCATCAGCAGCGCGGCGGCCTCGTAGCACATGACGCGCAGGTTTCCGCCGCCGGCGTTTCCGGCCACCCCGTCCACGCTGAAGTTCCGGTCGAGGTTCTTGTGGATGTACTCCATCCCGCTCACGATGGTCGGGTCTTCCGGGTCCACGTCGCACTCGAGGAGCGTGTACAGCGCGAACGCCGTGATCCCGATGTACAGGGGGTGCGCCGGGCCGCTCCCTCCCGGGTAGAGGGGGTTGTTCCCCGTCCCCCAGCTGTCCTTCTCGGCGCCGTCCTTGATCTGCCGGGCCTTCAGCCACTTCACGCCGTTGTCGATCGCCTGGTTGATTTTCGGCGGCAGGTCCGACGTCATCGCCTGCGCGCGGGCGGTTCCGGGGGCGAGAAGCAGGGTCGCGAGAACGGCAGCGGCGGCGGTGCGCATGGGGAGTCCCCTGAAAGGGTGGCTGAGGTGCGGACTCTATCACGCGGCAGGGGGGCGGGCCAACACCTGCAGCCGCGCGCGGCCCGCAACAGGCCGCCGCGCGGCCCTACTTCCCGTTCAGCTCCTGCTGGCGCTTCCGCCACCACGCCGTCCAGCTCTTCAGGTCGCTCTCCGCATACCCCTCGCCGCTGATCTTCTGCAGGCAGAAACTCGCCCACTTGCGCAGGCGCCCGTCGGAGAGCGCGGTGACCAGCGCGGGGCAGGACGCCGGCGCCCCCGCGATCAGCTTCTCCGTGGCCAGGTCCCGGAGCGGGACGTCGATCGAGGACGCCTTCATCAGCTCCTGCGACGTCCCCAGAATCAGGCACTGCGCCAGGACCCCGTAGGCCTCCGGCGTCCCGATCCGCGCCACGAACTCCACCGCGTCGACGCGCGTCCGGGCATCGGGGTGATGAATGTAGCGATTCACCGGTTTGAGCGAAGCGTTGCCGGTCTCGGCCAGCGCGGCGCGGGCGTGATCACGGGTCTCGCGCATGTCGGCCGCGAATGCGAGGTCCGTCAGGATCGACACCGCCTTCTCCTCCCGGCGCGGCGCGAGGATGTCCGCCACGTCCCGCCGGAACTCCTCCGTCAGCCCCTTCTGCTTCAGCGTGTTCTCGATCGTGCGGATGATGACGTACCCGGCGTACTTCCCGAGCGCGTCCTTGAGCGCCGCACGGGCCTGCGCGTCGGTTTCGGTCTTGAGGCGCTCGATGATCACCGGGCAGGCGCGCTCGTCCTTGCCGTCGGCGAAGGTGGCGAGCGCGGCGACGAGGGCGGAGGGGGGGCCGGACTTGACGGTGTCGAGCGCCGTCGAGGCCTCCCCCACGGGGGCTCTCTTCGCAGGAGGGGTGCTCTCCCCCGGGACGGGCTTCACCGGATCGTTTGCCTTCGGCGCCGCTTTCCCCGATTCGCTTCCCGCGGCGGGGGTCAGGCTCTGCACGTCGCGGCAGAGTTTGCGCAGTTCGTGCATCCGCCGGACCAGGGCCGTGAACTCCGCGCGCTGCGCCGGGTAGATCTCGGCCGCCTCGTCCGCCGCCAGCTCGGGGTCGAACAGCATGTCCACCGCTTCCTTCGCCAGCGCGTTCGGGTCCGCCGCTTTCTTCGCCGTCTCGTACTTCGCCGCCGCCGCGTCGACCACCCGTGTCAGGTCGGCCAGCATCACCTCGGGCTTCGGGTAGACCGCCTTCACGTCCGCACGCTTCACCAGGATCCCATCCGGGAACGTCGCGTTCTTCACCCGGTACGAATCGCCGTCCTCCGTGACGTCCCCGATGTAGCGCTCGCCGCTCTTGAGGAGGACCGCGTCGGCGAGGGCGAAGGAAGCGGAGAGGGAGGTGAGGATGGCGGAGAGGACGAAGCGTTTCACGGTGGGGCCTCCGGTGTAGGGAGTGGGAAGGGGCACGGCCCGACAAGGAAGGTAGACGCCGTGGGCGGGGCGTCTGGAGGCGCGATTTTGAGAAAAACTTATGCGTGCCATAACACATTGTGCACAAATGACTTGTGATGGCATGAGACCCGGACTCTGCCCCGCACCCCCACGCCGGCGGGGGCGCCCCGGCGACCCGGTCCTGCGCCCCCCGCGTTCACGGACGCGACCTCCGGTGCGCTTCTGCACGGGCTCACCGCGACCGGAGGCGCACTTCGGGCCTGCGCCCGGGGGACAGCCGCCCCGGCGCATCCCGGCCGCCCCGGTCCGACATTTGCGATTCCGTTGAGTTCAGCGTTCGCCCGGGGATCCCTGCGGCGCCGCCGGCCGCGATTGCGGTCGCGCGCGCGGCACGCGCCCTGGTGGCCGCCAGCAAGAGGAGTCCCCGGTTGATCACCTTCGCCTGCACGTGCGGTCGTTCGCTCCAGGTGCCGGACACGATGGCGGGAAAGCGCGGTCGTTGTCCGGCCTGTCGGCAGGTCGTGGCGGTTCCGGCGGCCCGGCCCGGGCAGGCCGGGCTTGAGCTCGTCGACGAGGCGCCGGCCGGCCCTGCGGCCCCGGCAGGCTCGGTCTGCCCCGGCTGTTCGGTCGTGTACCCCGAGGACGTGCTGATCTGCGTCGGGTGCGGCATCGAGCTGGCCACGGGGCGCGCGCTCGGCGGTCCTGCGCCGGACCGTGGTCGCCGTGGCGCCGCCCGCGCTGACCACCCCTTTCACAGCTATGTCCTGGGGATGTTCACCGCACCGTTCGCGACGCTGGACGCGCTTCCGGAGCGGTTTCAGGAGCGGTCATTCCTGCTGAAGACGATCGGCCTCCTCGGAGTGTCGATCGTCCTCCTGCTGCTCGGCCTGACGATGACGCTCAACAAAGCCGGGGAGCGCGCGCTCCGACCCGCTGCGCAGGCCGCGGGCGCAGGGTGGATCGACGCCCTGGGACGCGATCTGTCGGTCCGCCTCCGCGTCGTCTCACCCGAGGGGGTGGTCGCACCGGGGGAAACAGCCGTGCTCCGGATCGAAGCGATCGATGCCCGGACCGACCGGCCGTTCGACGGCATCGTCCAGTTCGACTTCCAGAGCTCCGAAGCCGGTGCCGGCGAAATCTCGCTGCAGCCGACCGGGACGGCGGGGGAGTTCTCCGCGGAGGTGACCGTGCCGGAGAACCGCGGGCAGATGTCCGGGTTCTTCTACTTCTGGCCGGCGGGGACCCCGCATCCGGCGATTCTGGACGCCGCGAGCGTCCGCCACGTCTGGAATCCGGCCGGGGCACCGAAATCGCACACGCCGCCGGCCGGCGCGCTCGTGATCATCTGCCTGATCGCCGGCGCCGCGCTGCTGCTCGGCCCCGCGGTGAATGCCGGACTTCTGACGGTCGCCGCCCGGGTACTGGGCGACTCCGGGAGCTTCTTCGCCATGCTCGGGATCTATGCGTTTCTCGCGGCGATCTGGCAGACTCTGCTCTTCCCCGTCCTCCTCCTCCCCCCGCCCGTCGTGCTGGTCTTCGGACTCTTCGGAGGGGTCGCCATGTTCGTCCTCCAGATCCGCGGCGTGATGGCGGTCTTCGGCCAGTCCGCGCTGAAGGCGTTCGGGACGACCCTTCTGGCCGGTGTCTTTTCCATGGTCCTCTCCGCGGTCGTCGCCGTCGGGATCGCCGCGCTCGTCACAGGGCTGCTGGTCGCGTCGATCGCCTGATCTTCGCGGGACCGGCGGATCCGTTTACCATGCCGGCCCGGTGAGTCCGCCACGCGCGGGCTCGCCGGGACCGGGCCTGTGACCCACCCCGTCTTCACGCCGTCGCCGGAGGAACGCGCCATGGCCATCCTCGTCCTCGTCACCGGGGGCACCTTCGACAAGGAATACAACGAACTCGCGGGGACCCTGTTCTTCAAGGACACCCACGTCCCTGAAATGCTCGGCCTCGGCCGCTGCCGCCTCGACGTCGAGGTCCGGACCCTCATGATGATCGACAGCCTCGAGATGTCCGACGCCGGCCGCGCCCTCATCCTCGATCAGTGCCGGAAATCGCCCGAAGACCGGATCGTCATCACGCACGGGACCGACACCATGGAAATCACCGCGCGCGCCCTCGGCCCCCACCTCCCGGGCAAGACGGTCGTCCTCACCGGCGCGATGGTGCCGTACAAGTTCGGCAGCTCCGACGGGCTGTTCAATCTGGGAAGCGCCCTCGCCTTCGTGCAGACGCTTCCGCACGGCGTCTATATCGCGATGAACGGCCGGGCGTTCCCGTGGAGCAGAGTCCGGAAAGATCGGGCGTCGGGGGTGTTCGAGGAAACGGGCGGGTGACCCGTCAGCCTGGAAGTACCGGGTCGGGGGCTTCAGCCGCCCGCGCGCGTTCGTCAGTCCAGTCGGGACCATCGGCGTCTGCCGTTGATCCGTCCCGCGCGGCACTTGCCGTTCGAAACGATCCCTCGAGTTGCGCACGCTCCTGCGCGGAGAGACGGACCTGGATGAACGCCTGACGGGTCACCGGGCCGCGATCCGGGGCCCGGTCAGTGTGTGCCAGCCTCTGCCGGCGTTGCGGTCTCCGGGGACGGGAACCAGCTCCGGGTTTTCAGGCAGAACCTGACCAGCAGCAGCATCAGCGGCACCTCGATGAGGACCCCGACCACCGTCGCCAGGGCAGCGCCCGAGGACAGGCCGAAGAGCATCACGGCAGTGGCGATGGCCACCTCGAAGTGGTTGCTCGCGCCGATCAGGGCGGTGGGCGCCGCGTCGGCGTAGCGCAGGCGGACGACGCGCGCCAGCCCGTAGGTCACCGCGAAGATCAGCAGGGTCTGGATCACGAGCGGAACCGCGATCCAAAGGATCGTCATGGGATTCGAGAGAATCGTGTCCCCCTTGAACGAGAACAGCAGCACCAGCGTCAGCAGCAGGGAGCCGATCGTGACCGGCGCGAGCACGTGCAGGAATTTCGCGCGGAACCACGGCTCGCCCCGGGTCGCGATGATCCACCTGCGCGACAGGAAGCCGGCCACCAGGGGCAACGCGACATAGATGCTGATGGACACCAGCAGGGCCTGCCAGGGAACCGGCAGACGACCCACGCCCAGCAGCCACCCGCCGAACACGCCGTACAGGACGAGCATCGCGAGGGAATTGATGGCGACCATCACCAGCGTGTGCCCGGCGCTTCCGCGCGCCATGTCTCCCCAGACCAGCACCATGGCCGTGCAGGGAGCGATCCCCAGCAGGATGCAGCCGGCCAGGTAACTTCTCCACAACGGAATTTCCAGGAGCCGGGCGCCTTCGTACAGAACCACCTGTCCGGCGCCGTACCGTGCTCCGACCTGGAGATCGAGACCGAAAGGCGGCTTCACCAGGTCCGTTGCCTCGGGGCCGATGAAGTGCAGGAACACCGTGCCCAGGAAGAAACCGGCTATGGCCAGCATGCTGAAGGGCTTCACGCACCAGTTCACGAACAGCGTCAGGAGCACCGGCCGCGCGCTCTTCCCGGCGGCGACGACTTCCCCGAAGTCGATTTTCACCATGATGGGGTACATCATGAAGAACAGGCAGATCGCGATCGGGATCGAGACCACGGGCGCCCCGTTCACATCGAGCGTCATGCCGTCCAGACTCCGCGCGAATCCGGGGGCGATCCGGCCCAGCAGGATGCCGGCACCCATGCACAGGAGCACCCACACGGTGAGCAGGCGCTCGAACCCGCGCATGCGGGGGGGCGGCTGTTCCTGCTCACTCACGGCGGCGCTCCCCGGGCACGGTTGCCCGCGCCTGCGCCGCGCCTGAAGCTCTCCGACTCTGCCCGGGGCAACAGCCGCCGGCCCCGCGCCGCCCGGCGGCGCGGCGCGAATCCTCCTTGAGTTCGGGGTCCGCATCCAGGCCGGCATGCAGCGAGTCCCGCAGCCTGCGGTGAAACGGGCTGGGAGGTATCGCCAGCGAGTAGAAGCACCAGAGGCCGTCGCGCCGCACCGTGACGAGACCGGTCTTGCGCAGGGTGGCGAGGTGCCTCGAGGCGGCCGGCTGGGGCACAGCGAGCAGTTGCACCAGGTCGCCGACGCACAACTCCCCCCCGCGCAGGAAGTGGAGGATGCGCAGTCGTGTCCTGTCCGAGAGGGCTCGAAAGGTCTGCTCGATCACGCCCTTTCTTATATACGCCTATCCGCATATAGTCAACGACCGGTCCCGGACAACCTGCCGGGCGGCTTCGCCCCCGTCATCCAGACCGCATCCGGCCCCGGCACAAGGGAATGTCCCTGCATGGCGACGCGGGACCCCGGCCTGTTCTCCCCGATCCGGTCGAAATCCCCCCGGGGAAGGCGCGTGCGCATCGTGACGTTCCTCAGCGGGGCGGTGAAGCCGCCGCGCGCTGCCGGCGACGCGCCCTCCGCGCCAGGACCCGCCGGACCTGCTCCCGCCGCACCTCGATCGCCGGCATCCGGAGGAAGACGAGGCTGCCGAGGATCAGGAAGGCTCCCACCCCCGGGCCGTAGATCAGCGCGAGGGCGCGCAGCACCTCGGGGGTCTGCTCCTGATTCGGGATGAACCCGATCCGGTGCAGGAGAACTCCGGCCGCGCCGACGGCGAGCGCACGCGCCATCTTCGTCCCCATGTTCCAGAGGCCGAAGTACAGCCCCTCCCGCGGAAGCCCCGACAGCGCTTCGTCGTAGTCGACGATGTCCGCCGCCAGCGCGTAAAGAAGCACGAGCGAACCGCCGCAGATCCCCCCGACCAGCCCGAGGAGGAGCGGAGGCCAGACCAGCCCCGCGGGGAGAATCGGATACCCGACCGCCGTCAGCGTCCCGAACACCAGCCCGCCGACCAGCGCCGGCCATTTCTTCCCCCAGCGGCGCGAGACCGCGACCCAGCCGGGAAGCGACAGGCAGAGGGCCGTCACGAACGCCGCCGTCATGGCGTAGATCTGGGGAAGGGTGAGCCCGAGGCGGTATTCGTAGTAGTAGAGGGCGAGGACGGCGCTGGCGGAGAGACCGATCGTGACGGTGGTGTACATGGCGAAGAGCGGCGCAAAGGCGCGGTTGCCGAGGGCGGCGACGGTGGAGCGGAGAAATCCGTTCCGGGGGCGCGGGGCGGGGAGCGCGGCGTCCCCGGAGGGTTCGCGGACGGCGAAGACGGTCGTGAAGGAGGTGACGAGGACCACGCCCGCGATGGCAAGGGCCGCGAGGGAGTAGGCGCGGTACGACGCCGCGGGGTCCGGCGTCCCGCGGTACGCGAGCGCCAGACCGGGCAGGATGACGCCGACCACCGACCCGACCTGCCCCCAGAACACCAGCCAGCCGTACGCCTCCGTCCGCACCGCGCTCTCCGTCGAGAGCTCGCTTCCCAGCGCATAGTGCGGGACCGAGATGACCGTGATGCAGGTGTTGAGGAACAGGTAGCTGAGCAGCAGGAAGAGGAATTTCCCGGTCTGCGACTCGATCACCGGCGGGCTGAACAGGACCGCGACGGCCACCGCCAGCGCGACGCCGCCCGCGGCGATGTACGGCCTGCGCCGTCCCCAGCGCGACCGGGTGCGGTCCGAGATGTTCCCCATCGGCGGATCCGTGAAAGCGTCCCAGAGGACGCCGATCGCGACGGCGGCCCCCGCCAGGTCCGCGCGCAGTCCCGTGACGTCGGTCATGAATTTCAGGAGGTGGAACCGGATCAGGAATTCCACGGCGAAGATGCCGGCGTGCGCCAGCCCGTACTGGACCCGGGTCCGGCGCGGGACGGCGGCGGGGGAGTCTCCCCCGGCGCTCCCGGAACCCGCGCGACCGGCGTCCATTCCCTAGGGAGCCTTCCGCAGGGTCGCAAGGATCGCGTCCAGCTCCTGCCCGCCGACGATCCGGCCCGGCAGCATGAAGGGCAGAAGGCGCGCGCGGATCATCGTGGCTCCGGGGGAGGGACAGGTGCCGGATGCTACGCGCGCGGCCCCCGCGCCGCAATCACCCCCCGATCTGCACCCACGCCGCCCACAGGCTCGGGTGGACCCCGGCGGCGATCGCCTGCCGCTGGGCTTCGTGCGTCGCGAACCCCGATGCATAGAGCGCGTCCATGAACGACCCGATCGCGGCGTGGTCCTCGATCGGCCAGAGCGTGGCGAGGACCGACGCCGCCCCGGCCTGGAGGAAGGCGCGCGGCAGCCCGAACATCTCCCCCGCACGGGCGAAATCGCCGCGGCCGGAATCGCACGCCGAAAGAATCGCAAGCCGCGCGCGGCCGAACGGGTAGCGGAGCACGTCGCGGGCGCTGAGCCGGCCGTCGGCCAACTCGAGGTAACTGAACTCGGGGGACTCGGGGCGGAAGACGGCGTGGGTCGCGAAATGCAGCAGGTCGCAGCCGGCCGCCGCGGCCTGTACCCGCCCCCGCGTCGCCTCCGGTCCCGCCAGCGTCGTCACCGCCCCGCGGAACCGCCGTGCGAGCGCGGTGGCTTCCCCTTCGGCAT
>JABWAY010000508.1 GCA_013360825.1 Candidatus Brocadiia bacterium
GCCGTGTGCGACGACGCCGCGTGTGCGGCGGAGGCGCCGGGTGATCCCGCGCCGGGCCTCGCCGGTGACGCGCGCGACGACCCCCGCGGATCCCGATTCGTCGGCCAGGGCATCGTCCGCGCGCAGCACCGCCCACCCGCCACCCGGGTGTTCGACCGGGACGTCGGGGGAGATCTTCAGCGCCCAGGGGATCTCCGCCGGGTTTCCCGAGACGTCATGCGGGAGGCCGCCGCGAAGGCGGTCGAATCCGGCGAACGCGAGTCCGGCCGCGAATCCGCCCAGGTGCGCCCAGTACGCGACCCCGCTTCCCGTCCCGCCCGTCAGCAGGATGGCGAGGACCTGCTGGAGCCCGTAGAGGCCGACGACCCAGAGTGCGCGGGCGTGGAAGACGCCGGGGAAGATGAAGATGAGGTAGAAGATGCGGATCGGCTGGCGCGGGTAGAAGACCAGGTAGGCGCCCATCACGCCCGAGATCGCGCCGCTGGCTCCGCCCAGGGGGAGCTGCGCGTCGGTCCCAGAGACGAAGAGGCAGTGTGCGAGGGCGCCGACGGCGCCGGAGGTGAGGTACATGAAGAGGAACCAGGGGCGGCCGAGGCGGTCCTCGACGTTGTCGGCGAAGATCCAGAAGAACAGCATGTTTCCGGCGAGGTGAAAGATGCCGGAGTGGATGAACTGGCTGGTGACGAGGTTGAGGAAATGGAAGTCCGCGGGGACGAGGCCGAGCGTGTAGAAAATGCCGCGCTGGAGCCCGGTGGCCGTGCCGAACAGCCAGAGGGCGACGCTGATGCCGAGCAGGGCGCGGGTCACGACCGGCGGGCGTCGGGTCGGGTTGTCGTCGGCGATCGGGAGGAGGAGCACCGGCTATTCCAGCCACCCGGCGACGCCGCCGCCCGGCGCGGGCGGTTCAGCCGCCCGCGGCGCGCTGCGGCGCCGGATCACCTGGGTCAGCCACCAGAGGTGCTCTTCGAAAGCGCGGGGCGAACTGAAGGCGAGGTATCCCCAGGATCCGCGTCCGGCGATCACCGAGAGGCCCTTGTTGACGGGGGTGGAGCCGCGCGCGTCGAGGATCGAGGCGGCGAACGGGCGGAGTCCGGCGGCGGAGGCATCGCGGCCGGCGATGCGGATGCGCGCCGGGGGGTGGGCGACGACGGCGTCGATGACGGTGGTGTGGGTCACCCGGCGCGAGGTCGAGGGCATGGAGCCGAATCCTGAGAACGGATTCTCGATTTCGCCGGTGTTGACCAGGAACTCGTCTTCCTCGTCGAGCCGCGCCGCCGCGATCACCAGGATCTGCCTCCAGGGACAGGTTCCCTTCACCCCCTCCGGCGTCTCGAACTGGAGCCCCTCCGGGCCGCAGGTGCACGAACGCACGTAGGCCAGCTCGGGAAGCCCGCCGGAGGCCCGCTCGTCGACGGCGAACGCCGGGACGCCGTTTCCGGAGAGTTCCGCCGCCAGGGTCCGGGCGGCGTCCTCCGCGAGGCCGCGCGCGATGACGCCGCGCGTCTGGCGGATCCGGCGCGTGGCGTCCGCGACCGGGACCCCCATGAACCGCGCGGCGATCCGCCCCAGGAGGCCGACATCGTGGAGTTCGTCCGACTCGCGCAGCACCGCCCAGCCGGAGAGTTCGAAGACCTCCGGGGCGGGAAGGGCCTTTTCCGGGAGGGGGGACGGAGCGGGGAACGGGGACGCCCCGGGGGCGGCGGGGGACGGAATCTCGATGGTCCCCTGGGTCGGCGCGGGAGACCACGCGGGGACGCCGGCCGCGTGCGGACGGAGTCTGCGCGGGCCGAAG
>JABWAY010000137.1 GCA_013360825.1 Candidatus Brocadiia bacterium
TTCGAACCGCCCTCGCATCGCACTCTTCGCCATCAACGGGATTGCCATCGCGCGCCGTTGGCCGTATCCAAGGTTCACCATGTTTGATGCGATCAAGAAAACCCTCCTCGCCGGCGTGGGCGCGGCGGTCATCACCAAGGACAAGGCCGATGAAGTCATCGCCGATTTCGTGAAGCGCGGCAAAGTCAACGCGGCCGACGCCCGGAAAATGGCCCACCAGCTGGCCCGCCAGGGGCGCGCGGAGTTCAAGTCGGTGAGCCGTGAAGTCGAGAAGCAGGTGAAGGATCTGGTCGAGGTGAACGACGCGGTCGCGCGGGAGCGCATCGAGTTTGAATTTCGAGTCACCGAAGGAGCGGCCGAGGGCGTGGATGATCTGTTCGGCCTTCTGGATCGGCTGGGAGATATCGTGCTGGCGCAGGACGTCGGCGATTTCGAGGACGGAGCTGACCCTGACCTCGTTCCAGCCTGCGAACTGGGACTGCATATCCTTGATCGCGGCGGAGGCGCGGCGTTCCGGATTTCGCTGGGCGCAGATGACGTAGACGAGGTGTTCGATCGACGGCTTGCCGTTCTTGATGGGGACGGGTTTATGGCGGCGCTCAAGCGTGCGGACGGTCTGCCGGATGAATTTGCGGATCGAGCCGGCGTCTTTGAGCGATTTCGGACCCGCCATAACCTCTGTTCCTCTCCCGCCTTACGTCAATTTGAAGCGCGTCATTGTAGGGGGAGAATCGGGGTCTGTCAAGCAAATCCGTACGCGTTGATAACCCGTTGAAAATCGTCGCAAGGCATTGTGCACCATCGACTTGCGTTCAGCGGCTCCAACCGTCCGTCCCCAGATCCCGAACTTCTCCCGCTCCCTCCCTAAAGTCTTTGCCGGCAAGCGTTAGCGCCGGCTGGGAAGCGATGTTCCATGCCACGCCGATCGAGAGCAGCGTCGCGACCATCGATGAACCGCCGTAACTCAAGAGCGGCAAGGTAATTCCGGTAATCGGGGCCACGCCGATCGTCATCCCGATGTTTACGAAAATCTGCGTCGCAAATCCCGCCGCAAGCCCCGTCAACACCATCCGCCCAAATGGCTCCCGCGCCCGATACGCCCCCAGCACCATCGCCATCAGGAGCGTGAAATACAACCCCAGCACCGCCGAGGCCCCGACCAGCCCCCACTCCTCCCCGATCACCGAGAAAATGAAATCGTTGTGCCTCTCCGGCACGAACGCCTCCGGCCCCTCCTGCTCCGACTCCCCCCACCCACGCCCCAGCCACCCGCCGCTCGAAATCGCCTTCTGCGACTGCAACAGCTGAAACCCCGCATCCTGGCTCATCGCCTGCGGATTCAGGAACGCCTGAAACCGCTTCTTCTGGTAATCCTTGAACGCGAACGCATATGCCAGCGGCGCCAGAATCGCCACCGCCAGCACCCCCATCAGCAGGTGGCGCTTCCGGATCCCCGCCACCCACATCATCGCGACGAACATCGCAGGAAAGATCAGCGCCGTCCCCAGGTCGGGCTGCAGCAGGATGATCGAGAAAGGCACGCCGGCCAGCAGCGCCGGCGCGATCAGCCGGGGCAGGCGGTCCGGCGCCCTCCGCCACATCAGGTAGCGCGCGAGCGTGAGCACGAAGAACAGCTTCATGAATTCGCTCGGCTGGATCGACACGGGGCCGATCACGAACCAGCTTCGCGCGCCGTTGCGCACGCGCCCGAGGATGAACAGGACGAGAAGGATGCCGAGACAGGAGCCGTACAGCGAGTAGCCCGCCGCCCGAAGCCGCTGCGGGCGGACCCGCGAGACCAGCGTCGCCAGCAGGATTCCGATCCCCGCCGCGACGCACTGCTTCCCGAAAAACGAGCGGAGCGCGACCGAGGCCACCGCGTGAAATCCGCCGGTCCCCGGAAGCACGACCGGGGCCGCCTCCCAGATCGAGGCCAGCCCCGCGGCGAGCAGGAGCAGCGCCGGGATCACGATCGGGAGCGACGGCGACAGCAGCTTCGCCGAGAGATTCACCGGGGGCTCCCCTCCGCCGGCTCCGGTTCCGCGCCCCCCCCGGCCTCGTCCGAAGGCTCGTCCGGTCCGATCTCCGGAAGGAGAGGCCGCGCCGGCGCCCCACGGTTCGGCCCGGCATCGTCGTGCGCCGCGGGAAGAATCTGCCCCCCCAGCTCCGGCGGAAGCGCGACCTCCGGCCACACCGCCGACAGCAGGCGCGTCGCCGTCTTCGCCGGGACCCCGCTTCCCGCACCCCCATGCTCGACCATGACGCAGAACGCGTAGCGGGGGCGGTCGCTCGGCGCGTACCCGGCGAACCACCCGTGGTGCTCGAGGCCGACCTTGCGGGAGGACGACTGTGCGGTGGAGGTCTTCCCGGCGGCCTTGAAGAGATGCAGGGCGCTGGCGTAGCCGGTGCCGAAGGACTGCTGGGTGACGGCCTCGAGTCCGGCGCGGATCTGGTCGAGGGTGGCGCGGGAGAGGGGGAGGTCCGTGGAGGAGGCGGGGGAATCGAAGCGGAGTTTCGGAACGGGGAGTCTGCCGGTCGAGAACCCCGCCATGAGGCGCGCGGCCTGGATCGGCGAAACGAGGATCTCGCCCTGCCCGATCGAAACGTTCAGGGTGTCCGCGAATCCCCACCGCCCGCCGCCACGGGCGCGCCGCCAGTCGGGTCCTGGAATCTGTCCTGCCCGGTCTCCGGTCAGGTCGATGCCGGAAGGCCGGCCGAGGCCGAAATGCGCGGCCATCTCCCCCACCTTCTCGATCCCGACACGCTCCCCCGCCGCAAAGAAAAAGCAGTTGCACGACCGCGCCATCGCGCCGCGCAGATCGAGCTCGCCGTGGGCTCCCCCATGCGCGGCGATCCAGCAGGCGAACCGGTTCGGATACTTGACCGGATCGTACCGCCCCTGGCAGACGACATGGTCCGCCGGCGACATCGCCCCCGACTCCAGCGCCGCCGCGGCCGTCACAGCCTTGAACACCGACCCGAGGGGATACAGCCCTCCCGTCGCCCGGTTGAACTGGGCCAGAAGCGTCTCGTCGGCGAGGTACGCCGACTCCTCGGCCGTCCGCTGCCGCAGCCACCAGTTCAGGTCGTACCCCGGCGAACTCGCCAGGGCCAGCACATCCCCGGTCTCGACGTCGATCAGCACGATCGACCCTTTGAGCCCGAGCGGCAGATTGTCGAGCAGCTCCTCCGCCTTCTGCTGGATCTTCACGTCGAGCGTCAGCCGGATGTCCCGCCCCGGCACCGGCGCAACACGCTCGACCACCCACTCCTTCCTGCTCAGGAGATGGCGCGCCCGCCGCTCAACCCCCCGGAACCCGGACAGCTCCCGGTCGTACACCCGCTCGATCCCCACCATCCCGATCCAGTCCCGCGAGAACGCGTCCCGCGCCTCCAGCCGCTCATACTCCGCCGCGGACAGCTTCTCCCGCATCTCCTCGCGGTACCAGCCCTTCTCGCGAAGGGCCGCCTCGTCGCCCTCGTCCGCCGCGAGCCCCATCTCGCCGCGATACTCCCCCGCCGCCTCCCGCGCCGAATACCGCTCGTCCCTCCCCGGCTGCTGGACATACCCGACCACGTGGCAGGCCCGACGCCCCTCGGGGTAGACGCGGTGCGTCCGCTGGCGGATTTCCACGCCGGGGAAGCGTCCCTCGTCGAGGGCGACCTCCGCGGTCTGGTCGTAGTCCAGCCCCTGGCAGAGCGGGTAGATCTGGCGCCACTCCTGCCGGACGACGTTCCTCCGGTCCCGCGCACTCGCCGGCTTTCCGGGAATCGTGCAGCGCTTGAAGACGATTCTGTCGATCTGCCGGAGCGCGCGGACCGCGGCGATGTAGAGGTCGCTCGCGAGCCGCCGCTGTTCGGATCCCGCCACGCCGAGCAGCCCCTGCAGCACCTCGACGTCCGGCGCGGTCCAGGTCTCGGTCTTTCCGGTCGCCGGGTCCGTCGCCGTCACCGGGCGCACCGGATACACCCGGTCCCGGAGCATCTTCGCGCACTGCTTCACGTCGAATCCCGCCCGGGCGTCGCGAAGCGCCAGGAGGTCCCGCAGCATCGCGGCGACGCGGTCGTAGTCGAGCTCCGGATCCCGCCCCTTCACCCGCGGCTTCTCGAAGTCGCTGAACACGATCTCCAGGTCGAAACACCGCTCCTCGGCAGCGAGGACGACGCCGTTCCGGTCGAGGATCCGGCCGCGGGGGGTCGGGACGATCTCGACCCAGGTGCGCGTCCAGTCCGCGCGGGAGGTGAACTCCTCCGCTTCGAGCACCTGCATCTGGAAGATCCGGGCCTCCAGGACGAGGAACGGGACGATGAGGATCAGGCTGAAGACGACGACGCGGAGTCGGGTCACGCGAGGAGCTCCCTCTCGGGGGCCCATCCCGCGATCCCGCGGATTTTCGCGAACGGCCGCGCGAGGAGCGCTCCCCCCACGCCCGTGAGGACTGCGATCGCGAACGCGTGCCCGGCGGCACTCCACGCCCCGGTGCCGTAACGGACCGCCAGGACCATGCCGTAGGGAAAATGCACCGCGAGCGCCGCGACAAACGCTCCCAGCCCCATGCCGAGGGCGCGGGACGGGAAGAGCGCGCCGCGGAGGATGCTCACGATCCCGGCGGCGAGAAGGAACATCAGCGCGAACGGCCCGGGGCCGCTTCCCCCCGACAAATCGCGCATGAGTCCCAGGAGCCACCCGGAGACGAAGGCCGTGTTCGCTCCGGTCCGGAGCGCGACGGCGGCGACGAGGATGAGGGCGAAATCGGGGGCCGCGCGTCCGACGGACAGCCACGGCGCGAGGAGGAGCTGCGCCGCGCCGGCCACGAGCGCGAGGAGGACGAAGACGATCCAGTTCACGTCATTTCCCGATCAGGATGAGAACATGCCGCAGATCCCCGGCCCCGGCGCGAGGCTGGACGATGATCTCCCCGTACACGCCGCCCGAGCCCCCGCCTTTCACGACGTCCCCGACCAGCATCCCGGCCGACCATCCGCGGTCGGGATCGTGGACCGTCATGACCTGCCACCCCTCCCCGACCTCCTCGCGGTCGAGCACGTACTCGAGACGGCAGGTGCCGTCCCCCTGCCCCGCGAGAATTCCCGTCACCTGCCCCGGCCGCCCCGCCCGCACCGCCGAGGCCTTCATCCGGAACGCCGGGTCCGTGATCAGCCTCACCCGGGACGTCGCCTCCCCGCACTCCATCACCCGCCCGACCACCGCGGGCCCGTCCGCCACCACCTGGCCCGGTTTCACGCCGTCCCGTGTCCCCTTGTCGATCAGCACCGTTCCGTGCCAGCCGCTCGCGTCCTCCGCCAGCACGACCGAAGCGGGCATCACGCGGGAGATATCCGCCATTCCGGCCTCGCGGTAGGCGCTGACCTTCCGCAGCTGCTCCTGCAGTTCGCCGACGCTGGACTGCTGCCGGAGGAGCGAGGCGAGGAGTTCGGCGTTCTCGGCTTTCAGCCGGGCGACGTCCGGGTTCTCGCCGCGCAGCTCGGCGAGCGGGCGGAGAAACGCGAACGGGGCGTATCGGGGCCCGGCGGGGATGCGCGACTGGAGCAGGATCATCGCGCCGGAACCCAGCGCGAGAACCACGGGGACGGTCCACTTCAGGGGCGGCTTTCTCACGGTGGGTTCCCGGGGATCGGAGAGAAGCGGGGCGGCGGAAGCGGTCGTCGCGGCGGGGAGGGGCCCCGCCGCGACGTGGATGGTCGTTCCCGTTTCCGCGCGCCGGGCGCTAGTCGATGTCCGCCGACGACTCGATGCTGTCGCGGAGGCGGTCGAGATTGTCGAGGATGACGCCGGTCCCGCGGGCGACGGCCGTGAGAGGGTCCTCCGCGACGCGGACGGGGATGTCGATCTCGCGCGTGATCGCCTTGACGATCCCGCGGAGGAGGGCGCCGCCGCCGGCGAGCGTGATCCCGCTCGACACCAGGTCGGCGCTGATTTCCGGCGGGATCTGTTCGAGGGTTTCCTTGATCGCCTTCACGATGCGTCCGACGGGCTCGCAGAGTGCGTGGCGGACTTCCTCGCTCGACACGATGATGGCGCGCGGCATGGAGGTCACGACATCGCGGCCGCGGACCTCCATCTGGAGTTCCTTTTCCAGCTCCGAAACCGAGCCGATTTCGCACTTGATCCGTTCGGCGGAGTTTTCGCCGATGTACAGGTTGTAGTTCTCCTTGCAGTGCTTGACGATCGAGTCGTTGAGCTCGTCGCCGGCGACGCGGATCGACTTGCAGGCGACGATCGAGCCGAGCGAGAGCACGGCGATTTCGCTCGTCCCGCCGCCGATGTCGACGATCATCGACCCCTGCGGTTCCTGGATCGGCAGGCCGACGCCGATGCCGGACGCGATCGTTTCGGGGACCAGGAAGACCTGGCGGGCGCCGGCGCGCTCGGCGCTGGCGAGCACCGCGCGCTTTTCGACGCCGGTGATTCCGCTCGGGTGGGCCACGATGACGCGGGGGCGGAACCAGCCCTTGCGCTTGTGGATCTTCTGGATGAAGTACTTGATCATCGCCTCGGTGATGTCGAAGTCCGCGATGACGCCGTCCTTCATGGGGCGGATGGCCTCGATGCCGCCGGGGGTCTTGCCGAGCATCTCTTTCGCGGCGAAGCCGACGGCCATGCCGTTCATGAGGATCTGGTTGGTCCCCCGTTTGACCGCAACGACGGAGGGTTCATTGAGGACGATCCCGGCGCCCCGCACGCAGACGAGGGTATTGCAGGTGCCGAGGTCGATTCCCATGTCCGTGCTGAAGACACCGATGACGCGGTCAATCAGACTGATCATAGCCCCTCTCCAGGTACTCTCCGTGGTGACGGCGCTCTCCTGCGCCGGACGGTCCTCGTTTAGGCCGTCAAGTACTTTATATTTTATAAAGTGTTCGGTGTCAATTCGATCTGCGGAATATCAGATCTCTTAACTCCTTTACGCGAATAGACTTACGTTCAATCTTCAATTTTTCTTCGGACAGATCCGAACTCTCACCTCACCAGGTGCTGAAACCCACCAAATCGTGCGTTTCAGCACCCCCGTCCCCCTCACCAACACCCAACAAAAAAGGCGGCGGCACCCGCAGGCGCCGCCGCCTCGCAATTCCCCCCGCAGACTACTTGTGACTGCCTTCGCTCCCCTCACCCGAACCGCCCGGCGTCTCTTTCGGCGCCGTCCCGTTGATGTACCCGTTCGGATCCATCTCGAACTTCTGAAGATGCTCCTCACTGCAGAAGTAGTACTTCACCGGCCCCACCCCGCGGCTGTTCGGCACCGAGGACAGAATCTCCATGTCGCAGACGAGACACTTCTCCCGCGTGACCTGCGTGTTCTTGTTCACCTCGTTCCGCGACGCCGTCCGCGGATCCTCCAGCAGCTTCGTCCAGGTCGAGTTCGCCATCTGCAGCCGGCACTTCGACTGCATCGTGATCGCCAGCCACGCCGTCGCAATCTCGCGGCCGAAGACCCGCCCGTGCGGACCCACCGGATCCCAGGACCCGGCATCCGCCCCCGCACGCTGCTGGTTCTCCGACAGAACCTTCGTGATCATCGACCGCCACTTTCCCCACTCCTCCCCGCCCATCGCACGGAACGCCATCGACTGCCAGAACCACGACGCCTCGTTCGTGATGTCGTCCTTCCACGCCGAGGTGACGGAGCGAAGGGTGTCGCCCGTATCCGGCACGGCGCCCCCCTCCGCCGCCTCCGGTCCGGCCTGCGGATGCCGCGACGGAAGTCGGACCTCGTAGTACGGATTCCAGACGGGTGGCCGCCCGAGCAGCAGGGGCGCCGCCTTCGTCATCTGCCGGTGCGGGGCGCTTCCCGCCACGAAGAAATACACGAACGCGATCATCGCCTGCGGGGTCGAAATCCGGCCCCCGAACCAGTACTCGCCGTCCTCGGTATAACGGTACGGCACGTAGGCTTCGGGCTGTCCTTTCTGGATGGCGAAGATCAGGCCGGGACCGGCGGTCCACCACTCCTTCTCCACCTGCACCGCGTGCCGCCCGATCATGTACCGCACGGCGCCCAGCAGAACCAGCTCGTCCATGTTCGCCGTCTTCTCGTTCAGGAAGTCGAACTTCTCCGGCTTCATGAGCGGATCCAGCATGATGAACCGCACCGCAGCCGTGGCGGGCCCCAGCGCCTCCAGACGGCGTTTCGCGACCGTGTCTTTCCGCATGGACTCGGTCACGTTCGGGTCCTGGAAGTGGCTCGACGTGACGACCTCGAGGAGGGCGATCGTTCCCCAGAGGTGATTGAGGCGCGCGACATGCCCGCGGCGCGCGGCCCGTTCCTTTTCCGAGAGCGAGGTCGTCGCCTCGTCGACGCCCACCGGGAACAGCGCCCCGTCCGTCGACGCGGCCTGCTGCTTCTTCAGCCACTCCCACGCGCGCGACACGCTTTCACGATACGGTCCTGTCCACGGAGAGTTCCCGGCGCCGATGAACGCCATCATTCCGAGCGCCGTCGCCATTGTCGTGGACTGCTTCCCGGCGTCCGGCTCGTAGAGTCTCCCGAGCGCGTGCGCCCCCACCTCGGCGGACGACTGCCAGCTTCCGTCCGGCTCCTGGTGGCGGGCGAGCCAGGCAAGCGAGGCCCGGGTGGACTCGGTCTCCATGCGTTCGAGTTCCGCGACGGAGACGGCGCCGGGACCGGGGCCGGCGAAGACCCGGACGGGCGGGGCGGGAAGGACGCGGGCCGGGGTGAGCGGGCCTGCGGTCAGGGCCAGCGCGGCGCCGGAGAGAACGGTGGAGGCGACGAGAAAGCGTCTCATGGAGGGCTCCCGAGTGAGGACATGATCGGTCCAGTCTACGGCCCCGTACGGAGGGCCGCAAGGCGGTGTGGCGCAACCCGCATGCCGCGCGGATCCCCCGGGCGCACACCCGGTGCCGTTACCCCGACGGACGACGTTACGCCCCGGATACGCGCCCGATCCCAACCCCACCCAACCGCTGCCCCCCCCGCCTCGGGGCCGCTCCCCCGGCCTTTGGCCCCGCCTACGGATGATCCGTGGGCGCCGGCGGCACGACCTCCACGCCGTCCCCCATCCGGATCCTCCGGTTCACCCGCTCCTGGATCGGACGATTCTCCTTCACCAGCCCGCCCTCAACCTCGGGCTCCACATAGTCGACCCCCTGGTTCAGCCGCGCCCCGTCGTGCACGACGGTCCGGAAACTCACGACGATGGCATCGACCTCCTTCTCGCCCGCCTCCGCCGCGTCCACATACGCCACTCCCTGGTTCAACGGCGCCGGTTCCTCCGTCGTCCCCCAGCGCCCGTTCCAGCCCTGAACCCGCGAGGACGACCCGGGCGCACGGACCGGGCCTTCCAGCGCCGCCAGCAGCTCCACCGCGCGCTTCGACCCCTTGGGCTCCCGGATCGTCAGGATCATCCCCGTCGCCGCGTCCCGCACCAGCACCTCCTCCCCAGCCCCCGCCAGCCGCGCTTCCGCAGCCGCAAGCGCCTGCTCCAACGCCGCCACGTCCTGGCGGACGGCCTCGGCCTGCGCGGCCTCCCCGCGGGCCAGCTCGAGATCCGACTGCAGGCGGGCCGTGCGCTCAAGCGCCGCGCGCCCTTCCTCGGCACGCGCCTCCTCCAGCGCGGCGATCCGGAGCTCCAGCCCCTCGCGGACGGAGGCTTCGCCGGAAGCGCGGAGCAGCCAGGCATCGCGATCGACCGATGCGCGGGCGAGGGCGAACACGGAGGCGAGCGCGAGCGACGTCGTGACGATGGCGAAGCGGTTCTTGAGCATGGAGGTCTCCACGGGTGTGCGTATCGGTCAGGAATTCCGGTTACCGGGTCAGGGGCGTTCCGATCGGTTCCGCCTCGTGCGGATCGACGTAGTCCACGCCCTGGTTCAGGGGGCCGCCGGGCACCGGCGGCAGGCTCGGCGGGACGACGGGATCGATGGAGGGCCTGGCGGTGCGGATGAAGATCTCCGGCTTCGCGTCCGGTTCCGCAGGGGCGACGTAGCCCACGCCCTGATTCATCGGCGGCCCGTCGACCGCGAGAGCCCTGTTGACACGCTGCTTGGAGGACAGGATCAGGCGGGTGTTGGCCTGCGGTTCTTCGATCACATGGGACACCTCGATCAGTCGGGCGAGGTCCTGCGCCAGTTCCGCCTCCCGCTGCGCGCGACTCTCCGGCGCCCCCAGCACAGGATCGTCCGACCGGACCATGACGATCGATCCGGTCCAGGGGTTCTCCCACTCCACCAGGTCGATCCCGGTGGGGGGCCGGACCGAGGCGACGGGCCGCGGGCGATCGTGGTCCAGTTCCGCCGCCAGCGCCGTCTCCGCGGCCGTCAGCCGGGCCTTGACCTCCGCCAGAGAACGGCTCGCCTCCACCGCCACCGCGGCCTC